>JACMNA010000106.1 GCA_014378765.1 Bdellovibrio sp.
GAAGAAATTAGTAAACTTACAGAAGCACCTTGAACTTTATCAAATTTATAATAATCAACAAATTAAAATATAAAAACTATCTCAGGAATCAAAAAACCCTAATAGCGTTGTAGCTAGTTGGGTTTTAGATTTGCTTTATGGTTTTCTGGGACAATTTTGTGGGTCAGTTTCTTATGGCTGCGTTACCGCATTGTTATCTAAAGCCACCGCTGTTTGTGCGTAGGCTCTGCCATCTAAGCGCGCTAAATTTTGAAGAGTGATTGCGGTCTTTGATAAAATAATGCCGTAAAACTGCGACGTTGTTCCAATTGTGACTTGCCCTGCAACTTGCCAGAAAATATTTTTAGCTTGCGCCGATCCTCCAAGAACCACACTTTTTGCAGCTGCCATTGTTAAATCACCTGCAATTTGAAAAATCCAAACGTCTGTAGCTGAACCCGAGATGGTCACATTTAAAGGAATTGAAACGGACGTAGACCATTTATAAAGCCCCGGAGTTAAAGTAAGGCCGCCTAAATTTCCCGTCGCCAGCTCGGTGAAATCAGGATTTGTTCGTCCCGCCGCATCGGTGTAAGCCGTTTGCATATTGCCAATTGCTGAGGTTAGATTTGCCGCCGTCGGAGCATTGTAGTTGGCCGCATAAATTTTCTGCGTGACGTAAGCCGACGTCGAATAAACTCCGCTGACATCAGTCGTTTGAGGAAAGCCAGTGATGTAACTGGCCGCCGCAGGGCTTACGCCGATATTACCGGTGACCATTCCGCCCGTAACGTTCGAAATTCCACTTTTAGATAAAATAGCATAATTGCCAGCCGACCCCAGATCACCCGAAGTCACCGTAGCCGCGCCATTTGCGGCCAAGCTCACCGGAGCAGGTCCAAGTCCAAGGGGATTTCTAGGATTGTACGTTCCAGATCCACCACTGCTACCGCAGCTGAAAGCAACTAAGCTTAAGGGAAGAATTAAAAAAGTAGACAGGGTATTTTTCGTCATCATAAAATTCATTTTCTTTTGCATGTGTTCCTTTGTGTATGAAAGACTTAAAAAATATTAAGTCGATCTGTTATTTCAAGGCTACGCTTTAAGCCCGCGATTGATACCCACAAATCCGTAAACCCATCAAAAGGTAGAGTTTGTTAAGAAAAAAACTGTTTCAGTTAAATGAATTACAGATTGATTTCCTCAACGGTGAATTAATATGAGCCGATCATCCATGAATGATTTGAATAAAATAAAAATGCCAAAAAATTTAAAAAATAAGAATTTTAAACTAGGTTTTTCAGACCAGCAATCCAGGGCAAGGTAAACTTGTTAATTGATTTTTCCAAAGTAGCAGATAAAAAAACAGATGAATTACGATTCATCCGCCGGGAATCTAATGGGTAGTTACAGTGACCCTAATTGTATGAAAAACAACGACGATACTTACAACATCATAGTAATGTC
The DNA here is from genome assembly GCA_014378765.1 of Bdellovibrio sp. Taxonomy (GTDB): domain Bacteria; phylum Bdellovibrionota; class Bdellovibrionia; order Bdellovibrionales; family Bdellovibrionaceae; genus Pseudobdellovibrio. Next base: position 1,447 of record JACMNA010000106.1, read on the forward strand.
AGTAAAGTAATGATATAGGCCAATTTTAGCGGTGAGCGCAGTTCCAAACTTGCTTCATCTTATTTCCTAGGATCCCCATGGA
>JACMNA010000107.1 GCA_014378765.1 Bdellovibrio sp.
GAATTTAGCCCACACTGCGTATCTCTTCCTTAGGTTCTTTATCTTGGGTTTCTATTACTATTTAAAGTTTAAAATATCCTGCGGCGGTTACTTTGTGTTTTTCAGACCAGACCGTATCACCTAAGCGTTCAAAACATTTTGCGATTAATTCGTGGGCCGACCCAAGTTCATTCATGCTTGCCTTTGAAGCTGCTAACAAAAATAAATTAGCGTAGGAGCAAGATAACATTTGCAGTTCTTCGTCTCGCCCCAAGGTCTTTTTTGACAAATAATCAGTTGTCATCTTGAAGGCTTCGTTTAATAGAGCTTGCGATGAAAAACTCATTGATTTACCTCAAGAGATGCTTTCATCGTTGGATGAAAAGAACACCCATAAGTAGTATGCCCTTTTTTCTTTACTTTGAATTTCCAAGAACTTGTTACTTTTATTTCACCGGAATCGAATTCTTTTTTTGAACCGGTCGCAGTATGTGGAACGATATCTTTATTAGTCCAGATTATGATGTCACCAACTTTTGCAGTTAAGGTTTCGGGCGTGAATTTCATTCCATCAATTATAACCACATGGGTTACTGATCTTTCATTCACGTTTGCAAATACCGGGCTGCTCGAAAGCATGGTAAAGATCATTAAAGCTAAAAATAATTTCGAAGTCGTTCTCATACCTGTTTTAGCCTTTAAACTATTTAGTCAATTTACTTTGAAGACTTTTTGCATGTTCTAAATGGGCCACAAAAGCTGGACGCACTTTAACAATCAATGCTTTAAGTTCTTCGTTTTTAGCACTTGGGATTAATGTTTTATCAATCGCGTCGGCTACGGCCACATGGTAAGCAACTTCATGATCAACATAAGCCTTATCAAACTCTACGCCTTTTAAACCTTTTAAATTAGCTATATTTTCCTTAGCGCCATCCATCAAAGATTTGCTGGTACTATTATCTTTAGGCTTCACCTTTAATTTTTTTGCTAGATCAGTCGCCTGCTTATTGACGGCACTATGATCTGTTACCATTTGTTTTGCAAAATCTTTTACTTCTTTATTTTGCGATTTCGATTGAGCTAATTTACCGGCTTCGATGTCGATATTATTTGCGGTTACCACGATATGTGCAATTTCGTCGTCTCCCGGGCCAGATGCTGCCGCCGTAGTAGTTGCCGCCGCCGCCAGCATGAATGCAAATGTAAATGTTGCTAAAATCTGTTTCTTCATTTTATCTCCTTTAGATTGTTTTTACTCTGAAGGTACGGTTATCGATTAAATATTAAATGTAAAGAGAATTAGTTGAACTAAAAATTGCGCTTTATAAAATGCAACCATTTACAACCGGCCTTAACAATGGATTTTCTGCGCCCTGTGTAGGTTGAATTTTTGAATTCATAATATTGAAAAAATGCATTATCATGCGAAAACCTTTTTTTTGAGTTTAACCATTTTTTTTGTTACCGGGAGTGACTTCTTTTTTGTAAAAGTAAGTTAATTTACTAAACTAACAACACAATCGAGCATTAATTGCTATAATTGCAACCAATTTACAGATTGAGATTCCATGGAGACAGTGAAAGCCCCATTAAAAGACAAAAATGTTTAAGCTTTCAAATATTTGCATCTACATGTCACAAATGCCAGACTTGATTCGTATATATGATGATGAAGACCTTTTTAATGACCATCTTAATTCTAGCAAATTTCGCCCCAGCGAAGGCCGCTACTTTGTCATTATCTGATTTTTTAAATTCAGTTAAAACTGACAGCCCTGACTTAAAAATAGAAAAAAGTCTTAGCGATGGGGCCCAGGCTAGATCAAAGGGCATTCGCCTTTCACCGCCAATGGTGGGCTTAATGAACATGCGTGACGGCAGCGGTACCAATCGCGGTTTTGAGGTCACCCAACAAATTCCATTTCCGACTAAAATCTTAAAAGAAAAAGAAGTTCGCGCGCTTGAGTCGAAGACGCAGAATTCGTTATTTTCTTATCGCAAGAATGAAATTGTGTTAGAGGCACGACAGGCTTACTTTGATTACTGGAAGTCTTATCAGTTAAGGAAAATTTTGGATGAAAAACAGGTTTGGTTAAAGAACCATGTTAAAATCGCGCGGAGTACGGCCCGCGCAGATAGCACGGCCCAGATTCATTTATTAGGAACTGAATCAGAAGCTGATCAGTTAGAAAATGAAGGGCTTGAAGCCGCAACGGATGTAATTGAAAAGTCGAATGCGTTAAAAATTTATGCGCCTAATTTAAATACCAAAGATGTTATACCCGAGCTAGATCCAAAACTTGAAATAATCGAGGTTGATCAGAAAGTGAAAAGTGGCTTCTTGTCGGCCAAAGAAGATGAATTGAAACTGGCAAAAGCAACGACAAGCTTAAATAAGCAATCTTATCTGCCAGATATTGTTTTACGATATCGAACTTTTAATGGCAATGATACGACGCCAAAAAGTGAAGAGATCATGGTGGGCATCACTTTACCGTTTCTTTTCTTTTGGCAGCCGCATGCAGAATCAACCGAAGCATCGGCGCGCGAATTTCGCGTTCAGGCCGAGTTGCAAAAATTACGTTTAACCTTCGAAGGGCGACTCGCCAATTTAACTGAGAAATCAAATTCTTTAAAAAAACAACTTCTGACCTTGAAAGAAAAGTTAATTCCCAGAGCGCATAAGCGAATGAAACTAGTTGATAATTTGTCGGCGCGAACCATGGAAGGTCTAGAAGAGCATCGAACGGTTATGTTTGATTATTTAAATCTTCGGCTGAATGCAATAAACGTTCGCGTTGAATATGAAAAAACATCAGCTGAAATTTTAAAATTGATGAGTAAAGAGGTTGAATTATGAATCTGCAAAATATTTTGCTAACCATTTTGACCTTTACGATGATTGGGTTTGCGGGCTGTACAAAAAAAACCAGCGAGCTGGCTCCAGCCGCGAGAAGTAATTCTGAGGCTAACACCGAAAAAGGTTATTGGACGTGTCCGATGCATACTCATATCCGCCAAGACGAGGCCGGCAAATGCCCCATCTGCGGAATGCCCTTAGTTCACGTCGAAAATAGACCGGGGCTTAAAAAGGAAACTGCCTCAGGCGTTGAAGTAACCGAGTCTCAGTTGAAGAATGCTAACATTAGTAGGTACACCGTTGTTAAAAAAGATTTCGTCGTGACACTGTCATTAACCGGTCGGGTGGTTTCGCCACATGAGGTTTCATTTCAAGTTTATGAATCTGACGTGGCCGTAGTGAAAGTGGGCACCGAGGTTTCAGGCTACACTTCAACAAACCCTGATCAATCAATTAAGGGTCGTATTTCGCAAGTTGATAATCTGGTTGATCCCTCAAGTCGAACCATACGGGCCAATGCTAAGATTCAAGATGCCATTTCAAATTATGTTTCTGAAACCAGCTTTTTTGGCAAAATTCAAAATACATTAAAAAATCAAATTTTGGTGCCTGAAGATGCGGTTCTGCACGCGGGCAAGCGAGATTTGGTCTATGTATTCAATCAAGCTGGTAATATTGAACCTCGCGAAGTACGCATTGGAATTAAGAATCAAGGCGAATATCAAATTCTTTCGGGCCTAGCCGCAGGCGAAGTTATTTCGGCAGGTGCCAATTTCTTAATTGATTCTGAAGCCAAGCTTCGAGGTCCTTAATGATAAAAAAGATAATTTCATTTTCTGCTCATAATCGAATGTTAATTATCTCTATTACGTTGGTATTAGTTGGTCTTGGCATTTACGCCTTAAAAAGAATTCCGTTAGACGCCATTCCCGATCTTTCTGATACGCAGGTTATTATTTACTCTAAGTGGGATCGCTCTCCTGAAATTTTAGAAAAACAAGTGACCTACCCGATCATCGCTTCGCTTTTAGGCGCACCAAAAATTAAATCAGTTCGAGGGTTCACTGATTACGGTTATTCTTACATCTACGTTATTTTTGAAGACGGCACTGATCTTTACTGGGCTCGCAGCCGCGTGGTTGAATACTTAAATCGAATCACCAATCAACTTCCGCAAGGAGTAAAGACCGAGTTAGGACCGGACGCCACCAGCGTGGGCTGGGTCTTTCAGTATGCGCTAATTGATGACAGTAAAAAAATGAACTCGGCCGCACTGCGATCTCTGCAAGATTGGAATTTACGATTTCAATTGCAATCTATTCCGGGTGTTTCTGAAGTTGCAAGCGTGGGCGGATTTGTAAAACAGTATCAAGTGCGCGTTGATCCAAAAAAGTTACAACTTTTACAAGTCACTTTGCCGCAAGTGATGGACGCCGTTAGAAATTCAAATCAAGAAAGCGGCGGGCGAATCATTGAATTTTCAGGCACCGAAGCCATGGTCAGATCACAAGGACTGATCACTTCAACTGAAGAAATTGAAAATGCGGTTGTGACTTTACCTTCAAAAAGTCGCGCGCCCATCTTAGTAAAGCAAGTCGCGCAAGTCAGTGTGGGACCCGAAATGCGCCGGGGTATTACTGACCTTGACGGCAAAGGAGATGCGGTCGGTGGAATCATTGTCATGCGGCAAGGCGAAGATGCGCCCACTGTTATTGGAAGAGTAAAAGATAAGATCGCCGAAATTCAAAAATCATTACCCGTCGACGTACACATAAAAACGGTTTACGACCGGTCCGATCTTATTCAACGGGCCATGGAAACTCTTAAAGGAACCTTAGTAGAAGAATTGATTATTGTAAGTTTAGTGATCCTCATTTTTTTGTGGCACATTCCTTCCGCGATTGTTCCGATCATTACTATTCCGGTGGCCGTGCTTTTAGCTTTTATTCCCCTGACTTTGTTTGGCCAAAGTTCAAATATTATGTCGCTGGCCGGAATTGCAATTTCAATTGGCGTGCTCGTCGACGGTGCCATTGTCGAAGTAGAAAATGCGTATCGAAAAATTCAGCACTGGGATGAAAACGGTCGCAAAGAAAGTTTTTTTGAAGTTAGACTTGCGGCCCTGATGGAAGTAGGCCCATCGGTCTTTTTTTCATTATTAGTCATTGCCGTTTCTTTTGTTCCGATATTTACCCTCGTCGATCAAGAGGGCCGATTATTCAGACCACTAGCGCTTTCAAAAAATTTAGCCATGTTTATTGCCGCTTTGCTTGCGATCACCCTTGATCCGGCCATGCGAATGTTATTTGCAAGACCCGATAATTTTCTGGGACCCAACAAATGGCTTAATAAAATTGGAAATGCCGTCTTAGTTGGTAAATATCATTCTGAACATAAGCATCCCATCAGCCGAAGACTTTTTGCAGTTTATGAACCGGTTTTGCACTGGGTTTTAATGCGCAAAAAAATTGTTTTAGTATTGGCCTTTGCGGCCGTGCTTTCAATTATTCCGGGCTTTATGATATTAGGTACTGAGTTTATGCCGACCTTGCACGAGGGCAGTTTACTTTATATGCCCACCGCTTTTCCGGGACTTTCAATTACGGAAGCGCAGCGCGTGCTGACCCGCCAAGATGAAATACTAAAATCATTTCCTGAAGTGCAAAGTGTGTTCGGCAAAGCGGGCCGTGCTGATACTTCGACCGATACGGCGCCGCTATCGATGATTGAAACCACCATTGCCCTTAAACCTCATGATCAATGGCGCAAAGTGGATCGCTGGTATTCGTTTTTACCTCATGTTTTAAAGTCACCTTTCAATCGCATTTGGCCCGAGACTATTTCAGAAGAAAAATTAATCGCCGAGATGAATGACAAATTAAGTTTTCTAGGTATGCCAAATATTTGGACGATGCCGATAAAAAATCGAATCGATATGCTTTCAACCGGCATTCGCAGTCCGATTGGAGTTAAAATTTTTGGATCAGATCTTAAAACAATTGAAAAAACAGGTGGTGAAATTGAACAGGCCTTAAGGCGAACTGTCGGTACACGAACGGTTGTGGCCGAAAGAATTGCCAGCGGTTATTTTCTTGATGTCAGCTTTGATCGCAGTAAGCTTCAAGCCTATGGCCTATCGCTTAAAGAAGCCCAAGATCAGGCCATGGGAGCCATCGGCGGCGAAAACGTATCGACGGCCCTGTTAGGTCGCGAACGCTACCCCATTCAAGTGCGCCTGGCGCCAGACTACCGACAAGATATCGAATCGATTAACCGCGCGCTTATTTCTACGCCGGCCGGGGCGCAAATTCCTTTAAAAGCAATCGCAAAAGTCGAAGTCACTGAAGGGGCTTCAATGATTCGCGATGAAAATGCATCGCTAGTTGGGTACGTTTATATTGATGTTGATTTATCAAAGGTAGATCTGGGAACTTATGTTGAGCAAGCTAAAAAAATTGTCGACGAAAAAGTTAAGCTTACGGCCGGAACGACAATCACCTGGAGCGGTCAATACGAAAACATGGCCCGCGTGAAAGAAAGATTAAAAGTTGTTATTCCATTAACGCTTTTGTTAATAATTTTACTTCTGCATTTTAATACCAAGTCTTGGGTTAAGACGGGTATCATACTTTTAGCCGTCCCCTTCTCGCTGATCGGTGCGGTGTGGTTACTCTACTTCCTTGGATATAACTTATCGATTGCGGCTTGGGTGGGTATGATTGCCTTACTAGGCCTTGATGCCGAGACCGGCGTATTTATGCTTATGTACTTAGATCTTTCGTACGAAGAACGAAAAACAAAAGGGCAAATGAATAACGCCAAAGATCTGCATGACGCCGTTATCGAAGGCGCCGTTCACCGTGTGCGGCCAAAACTTATGACCGTGTTAGCTTTATTCTTAGGTCTTATTCCGATTATGTGGTCGATCGGTGCAGGCGCCGATGTGATGAAGCGAATCGCAGCACCCATGATTGGCGGACTTTTTACTTCGTTTTTATTAGAATTGCTTATTTACCCGGTCATTTTTTATATTTGGAAAGAACGGCAATTTTTTAAAAAAACTTATCAATGAATTTGAGATCGCAATTTATAAAATTTTTTTAAGGGTTTATTTTGCGCGTGACGTTGCACTTAACAACGTGGTGCTTAGAAATAAAAATGTAGCAAGCAAACCTAAAAAAACGGAATTTTTTGAAAAATATTTTACGCTTGAACCACATATTAGTTTCTTCAAAAATAAAAACACCAATAATCACTTAGTACGTTGGTAACTAAGCATAAAATGGCCACGTAACAGCGCATAAGCCTATTTAACTACTGGGTCTCCAGACAGCTCGCCGTCATTCGAACCGTCATTTCCGAGATTAGATTCTGTTTTCAATCCATCCTTGAAACAAGTGTAAAGATCGGTCGCGGATGCATTGATCAAAGGGCAAGGATTAGTTGCGGGCACACGAGTCGATTGATTTATTTCTGTACCATCAACCACCGCCGTCATATTTATTTTTCTAAAAAAATTCGCAATTTGAATGCTTAACAGAATATTTGAATTTTCCCCTAGAATAACGCCATTAGGACCTGATAGCTGGTATTCGTAGCCTTCCGTGGAGGTAAAAGTAAAGTTACGAACACCCACTCTTCCTCTCCAGAAAAAACTTTTATTTTGCAATCCAACTGGAGCTCCTGAAGGCAATATATCCACGACATGCAATTGCATTTTAATTCTGCGTAAAGAATCAGAACCGATGCGAACCTGACCAAAAGATTGCAAATTATTTGCGATCAAATTGACAGCCATTGGATTTTCAAAACTAACACTGTCGCCCGAAACTTCGCCCGCGGTGGGAGTTTCGCTTGCTTTAAATTCAACTTTTTTTACTGATATCCACGCCTCATCTAAACTGATCGTAGCATTGCTAGCGTCTCTTAACATTGGCGGCGGTAGCGCGACAGCCTGATTTACAATCGCAGCCAACAAAGGAAATTTAAAGTTGGGCTTGTTCATGGCAACAGTGGCTGGAGCTGAAGATCCTGCCATAGCAAAGCTAACTAACGGATTTCCAGATGTCGTCCCGCCAGAATTACTTTTTTGGCAACCACACAGGGTTAATAAGATTAATGCAGTAAATCTTTTAATTACAGTTTTCATAGTACTATTCTCCCACACTTCCGCTACCCGTTGGAAACTTTTTTGTTAATGGAAAGGCCGCAATTTCGACATGATATACTTCGGACTCAACATGTGACTTACCGTCCACAGTTTCAATCTTATTAATAGCATTTCTTAATATTTCTTGAACTTTGTCGTACTGCTCTTTACTTAATGCAGCTGTATGCCCAAGCAAAAGTCGCTGTTCACGTGACACTTCTTCTATGGAAGCTTTTGCAATATCCAACATTTGGCGATGCAATTCACCCAATGAAATTTTATATACGCCGTCATGGCAACTTAGTTGCTTTTTAGCTACTTTGAAATTTCCGTTTGAATCTTTTAAAAGAAAATTATATTTTAGCAAAAAATCAAGACCCTCGCTAATTTCTTTTTGAGATACACGGCCCCGCAAACGCGCTTGAATCCAGGCTGGGTCATTTTTAAAATCAGGCAAATTGACTAATTCACGGATGCCAACATAGTACCACCGACTTAAATATTGGTGTGTTTCTAATTCTGAGTGATTATTTTTTTTATAAGCGTTTAATTTTTGTAAATCTGTAAGTGCTTGAACTCGCTGGCTCGGAATTTCAGATTCGGCAATCAAACGCAGCAAATCTAAAAATCGCTTTTCTTTTGACGATAACTTTAAAAAAGGTTTTATTTTTTCGTAAAACTTCGTTGATAATGTTCGTTTCCGGCTAAAACACATCGGCAGATAGCCTGAAGCAATCCCTGCCTCTTTAGCTATCTTCCGAAGACTGAACCCGCTTTCTTTTTCCTTAAGATACTCTGTCCAGTCTTTTAAAAATTCAAGGTAGTCATGATAATTTTCAATATTTGGTTTCATGACTACCTCCTTGAACCCATCTTAACGTTAATTTTGTCATTTCTATTTGTTTAACTTTTTATTAGATTATACTTAATCATGCACTTCGTCTTCACCAACTTCAATTTCTCCGTTGTTATCGCTATCCTTACCAAACTTACCGGCTTTTTCTAGACCTTTACGAAAGCAGGTCGCGATGTCATTGGCTGAAGGATCGATTGCGGGGCAAGCATTCGTCGCCGTTATGCGATTTGTATCAGAAATATTTTTATTAACTGCTGCGGCAACGGCATCCATCTTAATTAGCTTAAAAAGATCTGACACTTTGACGCCTAAAACCAAATTGGCCGTTTCGTTTAAATTGACTCCGCCGGCACCTGCGATTTTGAACTCAGTTCCGTCGGCTGCGGCATAACTAAATTGCGAGCCCGAAACAGTTCCTTCAAAGTAGATACTATTTCCTGCTAACTGCGTAGGAGCTCCAGCTGGTAATGCAGAATCTTTTTCTAACTTCATTTTCACACGACGATAAACACCAACTGGTACTTCAGCCGCGCCGAATGAGACCGGAATCGAAGACAAGAGATCAACAAAGAAAGGCCCACGAAATTTAATTTCACTTGATGCCGCTTCTTCTGCTCCGGCCGTTTCAGCTAACTTAAATTCAACCTCTTTAACGATAATCCATGCCTTTGTTAGCATAACATTACGCGCGGGGGACGAGCCATCGACCATCGCCGGTGGGGCAAACGCCACTGCCACGGGCGAGAATAACTGCCACAAGGGATGCGCCTTCTTATACGAAGCAATCGCGGTGGGTTGGCTAGATCCTGTCATTGATAGAGCCGCCGTTACGGTGGAATTAGCAGCACCGCTCTTTGCGCAACCGATACCAATTAGTGAGCTTGCAAACCCTGCTATTGCTATTGTTAATGTACGATTCATATTATTCACAAAAACCTCCTGTTTATTAAAGGCGTCTTACCTTTGCATTATTGCTAGGCTTTGACGCCGCTATTTGCTGCCTTCATTAGGTTAATAAACTTATCGGTTACTATCTACAATTATTTCACAATTGTGATCACCAAAAATTTAAAATGCAAAATTACATAGTATTATCAATGTTTTATATAAATATATTATTATTATCAATATGATACTAACATATTTTGTGATCACTAAAATATCTGGTTGTTGTCGCATTTTGGATCGTCAGCTCGAATTTGGCTAACTCCAGAGTATTCAAACTTCAATTCAATAATAGCAAAATTGAAAACTAACAATTTCAATTTTCGACTATTCTTGATATTTCATGAATCGAAAGGGTCATTAAAAACAGAGCTGAAATAAATGAAATTGCTGATTGGCTTAAAAAGTATATACGCGCCATTTAGTTAGTTTAAAACTTTGCACCTTTTTTATCTGAGGACAATCATTGAAAGAAACTGACAACCCTAATTTTAAAAGTTTAAATTCAACCGTTATCAGGTTGGGGCTAGTTTCATTTTTCGCAGATGTTGCTAGCGAAATGCTGTACCCCGTGACTCCCATTTTTCTAACCACCGTCTTGGGTGCATCGATGGCTTCGGTTGGAGTCATTGAAGGAATTGCTGAAGCTATCGCAAGTTTACTGAAAACATATTCGGGAAGCTATTCTGATTCGATTGCGAAAAGAAAACCGTTTATAATTGTTGGCTATGCACTCGGCGCAATCTCAAAACCTTTTATTGGTATATCACAAACTTGGGCGCATGTGTTGGGTGCGCGCGCGCTTGATCGAACCGGTAAAGGCATTCGTTCTGCACCCCGGGATGCGATGATTGCTGACTCTGTACAGCCGTCACAGCGTGGGGCCGCATTTGGATGGCACCGAGGTATGGATACGTTAGGTGCGGCCACTGGGCCCCTGTTAGCCATTTTACTACTTTCTTACAATTCAGATAATTTACGAAGTCTTTATTTCTGGGCGCTTATTCCTGGCCTACTATCTGTTGCAATTATTTTTTTAGTTAAAGAACCTAAGCCGCACGCCCCAAGAAAAACTTGGCAAAATCCACTAGCTGCCTGGAAACATTGTAATCAATCATTTAAAAAGTACATCTATGCTTGGGGAGTTTTTTCACTGACTAATTCAAGTGATGTGTTCTTATTAATGAAGGCAAAAAATTCTGGCCTTTCCACTCAATCAGTCATTTTTCTTTTTTGCCTTTATAATTTAACATATGCACTTTCAAGCCCTTATCTAGGGCATCTATCAGATCGCATCGATAGAAAAAAGATTATGGCCATGGGGCTGCTTGTGTATTTAATGGTATACCTTTGTTTTGGTTTTGCGTCTGAAGCCTGGCACTATTGGATCTTATTTCTGATTTACGGTCTTTACATGGGGGCCACTGAAGGGGTCGGAAAAGCTTTAGCGGTAGATTTATCGCCGGCACATTTAAAGGCTACAAGCATTGGAATATTAGGAACGGTTACGGGTTTTTGTACAATATTCGCAAGCGTGGTCGCCGGATTTCTCTGGGACCAAGCTGGGCCGGCTTACGCGTTTATTTTTGGTGCCTTCGGTGCCTTGATCGCCTTTTTCATGATTTTGCGAATTCAGCGTGGCCACGACACGGGCGGCGCGCCCCAATGCCAAGCCGGATAATCTACCAGAACATAATCAAGCGCTGCTTGCGAAGTTTTGCCTGGTCCTTTAGATACAATGCATGTGACATCATCGGCCACATCATCGTTACTAAAAAACTCTAAAGTTAAAAACCAACTTTCATCCGCGTAGAATTTAAGAATGCGAGTCGTTTCAACCCCTTTAGATTTTAACGAGAATTGCATCATAGGTTTTTCGGTTAAGGTTGCATTTAAATATGAATACACTTCATCGGCTAGGCCGCAACCCATGATCAACTTGTTGGTTGTGAAGGATTGAGCGTTAGAATTAGCAGAAATTAAAAGTAAGATGCTTATGAGAAATGTTTTCATGATTTGACCTAAACCTTTCGTAATTGGTAAATATCTACACTGTTTTAACGAACTAAGTTTTGTGATGCAAAATAAAAACTCTAGCTAATGAATATCTAGGCGATCAGATACCAACATCTACTACGAAAACCTTCTTGATTTCTTTTTTATCAGTGAAATTAACTCCTAATAAAACATATCCGATCTGGCGCGGAACCCGGATTGCTTGGTTACGCAGTCACGAGATGAACTCGTAAAATTAAAAAGGAGAAAAATCTGAACAAATGGATCGAACAAGGTATCACCGGGGTAGTTTTAGGCTCGAGCGCTTGAGCCGTGGTTGCGGCGGCACCAAAAGGTTTTGGCGATAATAAAAATAATTTAAGCTTTTGTGTAGCCATTTAGATTGTGTAATTCTGAATTTGTGTACCAGTGATTTATCAATCGATAATTTAATTTTAAAAGAGATCAGCTCACTGGAATTGAGCGACCGGCGCTGTGCAATCATTACTTTGGTGCCAGCGATACAAATCGGAATCGCAGCTGTTGTTCAATAATAATAACTAATTGACAGTAATTTTTTTTCTTAAAATATCAGCTGCTGCATAGATTTTTTTCTTTTTAGCGACATCCATTTTTTCAACTGTGCGCGCCATCATTGATAAGCGTGGGTTTTTTAAAAAATAGGTTTTATGTTTTTCTATAAATCCCCAATATAAACCGTCAACAGCGTCACACCAGCTTTCAGTTGGCTTATAACCACCCATTTTTCGATAGTAATTAGAACCACAAAAGTATGGTTTTGTCGCAAAAATTCCGCCGTCGCTAAATAAAGTCATCCCGTAAACATTAGGCCCCATAACCCAGTCAGATGAATCAATAAACATCTCCATAAACCATTTGTGGGCTTCTGTGGGTTTTATTTCTAACAATAACATCAAGCTACCAATAACCATTAAGCGTTCAATATGATGGGCGTAACCATATTTAACCGTTTTACGAATTGCCTGATCTAAAGGGGCAATTCCAGTTGTGCCTTCGTACCAATGATCTGTTAATTTTTTTTCATGATTAAAAAAATTTGTTACATCTTGTTTTTCGCTATAATTTTGATAAATACCACGCACAAATTCGCGCCAACCTATAATTTGCCTAATAAAACCTTCTAAAGAAGCCAAAGGCACTTTATTTTTTTCAGCATAAGCTAATGTTTTTGCAACAACAGTTTCTGGCGTTAATAGACCGCAATTCAAAAATGGAGTTAAAACAGAATGAAAAACAAAATCTGAATGCTGAGGAATAGCATCTTCGTAAGGACCAAATTGATTTAAGCGTTCATCTAAAAATTTGTTCAGCCATTTTTCTGCACCCGCAAAATCTGTAGGTAACCAGAAATTTTCACTTCGCCCGGGGTGATTTTTAAAATGCAAATCAACTATCTTTTTGACAGTCTCTGTGTGAGTCGTTGGTTTTATAAAATCTATTTCTGGTGGTTGTATTTTTAAAGGCAGGGATAATCTATTTTCAGCATCAAAACTGTATTGATCGCCAACAGGGTCGCCATTTTTTTTCATTAATACATTTAATCTTTTTCTTTGTTTTTCGTAAAAAACCTTCATAAATGGTTTTTTACCCGCTTTTAAATACGTTTTAAATTCTTCACGGCTGGTTACAAACATAGGGCTTAGCCAAAATTCGTAAGCGATATTGTTTTTTTCAAAAAGCTGCATCAAACGCTTTTCAAAGAATTTATCTTCAATTTCGAACATGAAAACTTTTTTTACTTTTTTGCTTTTGATGTAACTCAGCAAGCTGTCTTCATATTTTTGTTTGGCTGGTTTTAATTCTTGGTATTCAACTCCAAATTTATTTTTTTTCAAGTAGTCAGCATAATTACGCATAGCTGATAAAAAGAAAATAATTTTATGCTTGTGAAATTGATAATAAGTACATAATTCAGCATCTTCGCGCATAAAAATAGTTGTGGTATCTTTTGTTTTATAGTGCTTGCGTATATGATCGACTGAAAATAGCTGATTACCTAAAATTAAAATTAAATTCATATGTGATCCTAACCGTAAGCTTTACTAGCTTGGAAGTTTTTAGCTTTTGCATTTTCGCAATTGTAACTAATTTGAATTGAGTTGCAGCAGACTGCACAATCTTCAATATAAGTCTGTGGTTGCTGTTCTAATAAATCTAATATCATCGGTATTTTTTCTAAACAAATGGGGCATTTAAAAAGCACTTTAATTTCTTCCATAGTTACCTTTTTAGTCTTAACCGTATCGGACCTTTGAAATCAGTGGGGTCGACGAGTTTGTCTTTCTGTAATATTTCAATTTTACCTTCTGCGGATAATAATCTGGTACTTCTGCGAACATGCTCCATCATTTGTTTGTCTGACTTTTTCGGCAAAGGTAAAACTTCGCTAGGGCATATTGTACTTGTTGCTAGCCTGTTAGCTAGCAAATTTAATATAGCTGCTTTGATGTCAAATTTGTTACTATTTTTTTAAACTTTATTACTACAGTATTTAATGATGAACAGTTGATGGAAGTGAACATTTAGGTTGAGACTTTCGCCAAAGCGCTGAATCAACGTCACAGCACCTGATTTAGCTTTGAGTTTTGTTAGCCCTGCTTTTTTGCGGTAGTACTTCGATACTGTTGAATGCCTGATGTTCAGGGCTTTGGCCATTATTTTTGGCTTTACGGCTAGGCACAGTCTGATCTGGAATGGAAAACCTAACACCCACTGGCGAATGGACTGTATTGGCAGGACTGACACTGGGCCCGCAAAAATCCGTGGGCCAGTATCCCACAGCGCAGATACTCATCGAGCTCGCCGCGGCTGTTTTAGAGATCAACTATAGTCCCAAAAATGTACCTTTATATTTCATAAAAACGTCCTCATATTGTTTAAACTAGTTTCAAACTTTAAGTTGCAATCTTGAGTCTACCTGTCAGTAAAATAACAGGCGAATTAACGTTCAATTTTTGCTGTAAGTATCTAAATTAAAAAAAAGGTAAACAAAATATGAAATCCATTTTTACAATAACTTTGATCGTACTTTTTTCAGTCATTGGCGAAGCTAAAATAGTTAGAGAAGAGCATTACATAGGTACAATCGATTGGCCAGCCGGACATCCTAAACTAATACGATTAAGTGTCAGCTTTACCGATACTACATTAAATACGCGGAAATTAAGATTCATAAGTTTGGAACCCTGTTAAGTGCCGTGTTATTCAACTAAAAGTTAACTTTCTCGGGAGGACATAATAAGGGCCGTGCCGCTGAAGGTGTCTACCAAATATTATCTTTTGAGAGCGATCAAGGTGGTAACGTGCTCGAGCTGGGTTTGCTAATACCTCGCGATAAAAATGCACCCCGAACATTAATAAAGCATGTCGAATTCAGTCAAGGAAGTACACAAGGTTGGGATCGCTATAGTTACTTTGGGCAAATTGATTTAAAATCGGTGTTTATAAGTTATCCTATGGGAACGAGTAACTAAAATTACTTACATTGAATATTGAAGAACAAGTAATCTGTGGTGCGGAAAAATCCGACGTAATCCCGAAGACTGTAGAATTCGTAATTTACAAGATTTACGATCAAACGTTGCACCTTGCGGAGACGGCGCTTGGGTGACGAAGGACGTAAAATTGAGCGTGTGGTCGAATTTATTTGCCATTGCTTTGGGGTCATCTGAAGCCTCCACGGTTCATTGTATAATATCCGTGAATTGGTAAGGCCATGAACTTTTAGTCAAAACGCCTAACTGTTTACAATTCAATCAGTCAATGGTACGGTTTTTTTTATGCTAGTGACCATGATGTTTTTATTTGGATTAACCGAAGTGCATGCGCAGATGTTTTTGCCCTTTTCGAACTGGCGCTGCTCATCGTCGTCAGCGATCCACGCCTCCGGTGATTCAACGAACGCCAATTTTTCGGCTGGAACTTTATCAAATGCCATCGTTACGGGGTTTACGGTCTCATTAGCTGTTGCTGCAACCTCAGGAACATTAACGTCAAGAACATTTGACATATTTCAATCTTGTATTCAGTTCAGTAACTTTCTAGATTTTTCATGGAAGACCTCAATGCCATTTTTAAAAGAATTGCCAGTGGCTGCGGAAGCGGTCGTCGATTACCCTTCAGTGTTAACTACGTTGCAAACAAACTTAATCGGTTACTGGCGATTTAATGAAACGGCGCCTGGTGGGTATGCGGGCCCAAAAGATTTTAAAGATTTTTCGCCCAGTGGTAATAATATTGCTAAGACCGGCACAATTACGTTGGGCGCTTCGGGTCGATTTCTAAATGGAGTTAGTTCGAATAATACGGGCGGGTACGTTGACCTCACCGGAGTTAATACGCTGATTGGCACAACCGCAAGTTATACAATTTCTGCTTGGTTTAATGTTACTTCTTACACGAATGGTTGCAGTGGTACGGGTACCTATCTTCTTGACCGAGCCATCACCGGAGGGGGAAATCCCCTCGCCGGGATTTGTATTAAAACCAATAGTTTTGCCTTTGAAACTCGTTGTGATAATGGCGCAAGTCTACAACAAGTCGTGGGCGCGGCGGTGGTTACTGGCAGTTGGCAACATGTCGTCATTCAGCGCGATCGGGCGGCGGCCCTTTATCGTATTTTTGGCAATGGGGTTCAAATTGCGACCGTGGCTGACGGCGCCGGTTGTGCTGTTACCCTAGATCCTCCCCGTTTGGCCCGCCACGCCACGGGTACAACGCAAGGTTTGGTTGGTTCTTTAGACGAAGTGTTGATTTGGAACCGCGCCCTGTCACCCGCAGAAATTTTGCAATTATATCGCCGGGGCGGCAATCGCCTTGAATTTCAATTTAGAACTTGCACCAGTCCAACTTGTGCCGATAATCCCGCGTGGCAAGGTCCGGACGGCACGGCGACCACTTATTTTAGCGAGCTTTATAATAATTCAATCCAAGCTACGGGAATGGGTACCGTACTGACGACGCCCCCCACGATGACCTTTATAAATTTTGCTGCATTTGTCCTCGCGCGGAAAAGATACTTTCAATATAAAGGAATTTTAAATTCAGATTCAACTTCAAATACTCCGGACTTTAATTGGACTTACATAAACTGGTAATTTAATTTTTTAGGCGATATAACTAATCGGTGCAATCGGTAAAATCTCCGCCGCGACTGGGCCTGAAGCGTCTTCCACGGCCGGGTCGGAATCTTTCTTGTGGAAAGTAACCAGTCATCAGGCCGATCACCAGCGCGCGGTTTAAAAGCGACCCTTTCCGTGCGGTGCCATGTGGACAAAGTTCTTTTTTTCTAAATTCTTTGTTAA
>JACMNA010000108.1 GCA_014378765.1 Bdellovibrio sp.
ATTACTTTTGTTTTAAGATGGTTAAAATCTCGCTTGATTGCATTGGTCGTTTCTAAACTGTAAACATTTGATATTAAGAAACTACACACGATAAATAAAAAAGTTCGCATAAGACCCCCCATTACTATATTGGCACTGATCATCGGAAATTCAAGTTAAAGGTGAACGTAATGCCGGCAATTCCTTTAAAATTATTAGCTAGAGGAAAGTCTAAGTGCGGAATGATTTGATAATCTATGATTCCTTTATACAGGACCTCATTCCAGGCCACTGACAAATTATAGCCCTCAAGATGATAATGAGGCCGATTGTTAGAACTAAATAATAAACTATAACTTAGTGACGACGTATCCGTAATAAGCTGCGCAATTGAGAAACCATTTAATACGCCGTAACGATGTATTCTTTCTTCGTAATCACCTTCGTTGATTAGCGTCAGCGAGTATATTTTTGTAAGCTCAAAATTAAAATTGATCGATTGAAATGTTCCTACTCCACGCACGGGGCTGGCGTAAAGCTCTAGCTTGGGGTTTAGTTTAAAAGTTTTAAATTCGGCGACACTTTCAAAAGTAAGCGAGTGCGAAATCTTTAAAGGGTTCTGCAGTTCTACCCGCGGCTGAAACGCCGTACGGATATTTCCTAACTTTCGAAAGAAGCCGACGGTGGCACCGTAGTTGCGCTCGCGGGGGGTCGTTCTTAAGAACCTATTTTTGACGCCACGACCCTCTTCTCTTTCATCGTAGGTGGTGAATTTAAGATGCATGTACTCTTCTAAATTATTAAATCGTGGGTTAAATGCAACGCTGGAAACGTTTGAAACTGGTTTGCCTTCAGATGAAAAAGTCGAATTCTCAATACGTAAACTTGTTTCATTAGGTCGATCAGTAATTTTCTTGCCTACTAAGAACAGGTCTATGCCCTCGACAAAGCTATCAAACCATTGTCCGATTGCTTTGTTGCTATTAATAAGCATCAACTCCCAAGCTTCTTCGTCAGCCCTTGCCGTTAAGCTTGTCGTTAATACCAAAAATATAAAAAAGATGACTTTCAATTGATTCATTTATTGAACTCATTTTTTAATTGTACTGTGGCTATCATTAAACTTACTCTCTTTAAATGACCAAAATTTTCTGGGGCTGCTTCTTACTAATCAATTTACTAGCTTATAAGACTTTTGCCTATACTCCGTCAGAAGGCAAGGTTACGGCCCTATTTGGTCCTTATATTTATCAAACTAAATTTAATGGGGCTAATGGCTTTGATGCGCCCAATTTAACAGATTTAGGATTAATTGCCGAGGGTGATTTAAATTCAAGCGGTGGGTTAGAGATAGCTTTATTTCACATGAATAAAATATTTTATCGGCATAAAGAGGGCCAATATATTGCAGAACAAACCGAGTTAGTCGAAATAACAATGGGCTACCGACGTTGGTGGACAAATTATTTTTCTTCGGCTTTGGCCTTTTATTCATCTTATTCGATTGGGGTTCCTAAAATTATCCGATCTGATTTTGCCGTCGGCAGTGAGATTGATACTTCAGCACGCGACATTACTGAATATGGCTTTGATTTTTCGTTGCAGGCCGAACTTTGGAGTAATGAAACGTACGCCGTTATTTTAGATACGCGGTACGGCTTATCAGTGACCAGTAAGCAAAATGAAGAAGGCGATCACTGGTCGGCCTTAGTTGGCCTTCGATATACAATTCAAGAAAAATTGCGGCCGAAAACATATAAATCCCCCAACCTTAAAAGATAAAGTGACTGCTTATAATTTAGTTAATTTTTTTGTATAAGTTAAGCGGGCCCAACGGAAACCTTAGACATTGAATCAATTCGATCCCATAATTTTTTGATGAGCATTTCAAAAAAATTCAAGCTTATTATAATTACTGGCATCATTACTATATTGGGGATGCTTTTAATTTTTAATTTAAAGAATCCGCAAAAAGAAGTTCATTACAAAATTGATGCGATTGACTCGATTCAAAGCGAACATTTTGCTAGGGTCTTAAGTGATTTGATGGGCCCTCCGCTAACAAGTGGAAATAAGGTGTTAGGCCTGTATAATGGCGAACAAATTTTTCCCGCCATGTTAAAAGCGATCGAATCAGCCCAAAAAACAATAACGTTTGAATCCTACATTTATTGGTCTGGCGATATCGGTAAAAAGTTTTCTGATGCTTTAAGTGCACGCGCCCGAGCCGGGGTTAAAGTTCATGTTTTGGTGGATTGGGTCGGCAGTACTAAAATCGACGAAGCGTACGTCGCTGAAATGAAAGAGGCTCACGTCGAAGTCGAACGTTACCACGCCTTAAGTTGGTATAATTTATCTCGCCTTAATAACCGTACTCATCGAAAAATTTTGGTGGTCGATGGACGAATTGGCTTTACGGGTGGCGTCGGTATTGCGGATGAATGGAATGGAAACGGGCTGAAATCGGACCAATGGCGTGATACTCATTTTCAAGTTGAGGGTCCCGTCGTAGCGCAAATGCAAGCGGCCTTTATGGACAATTGGCTTAAATTAAGACCCGAAGTACATCAAGCGCCTGAATATTTTCCTGTGCTTGAACCGCAGGGAGAATCATACGCACAAATGTTTAAAAGTTCTAGCGGTGAGGGTGGTTCAAGCGTTCGTTTGATGTACCTACTTGCAATTGCCAGTGCCCGTAAAAGTATTTACTTAGAAAGCGCTTATTTTATTCCAGATTCACAAACCATCGATGACTTGGTTAAGGCGCGAGCACGTGGGGTTGAGGTGCAGATTATTGTACCGGGCCCTTATACGGATTCAATCGTGGTTCGGCATGCTTCACGTGGTCAGTGGGAAAAACTTCTGCAGGCCGGAGTCAAATTTTTTGAATATCAGCCAGCTTTGTTTCATTGCAAGGTGCTTATAATTGACCAGTACTTTGTTAGTGTGGGTTCGACCAACTTTGATGAGCGGTCCTTTAGACTTAACGATGAAGCTAATTTAAATATCTTAGATGCAGATTTTGCCAGTAAAGAGTATCAGGCTTTTGTTGAAGACTTAAAGCGATCAAAAGTAGTCACGCTTGAAGCTTGGATGGCTCGACCGAAAAAAGACAAAATTATTGAAAAAATTTCTGCCTTGATGCACTCACAGCTTTAAAATAGGTTGCGCGCTTTACGCATCATTGCGTGGTATTTTTTTTTATCAAATCCTAAGGTTTTTAAATGATCGTAAAACTTTTGGCTATGATTCATTTCTTTTAAGTGGCAAACCTCGTGTGCGGCCACGTAATTAAAAAGCTCATCTGGAAAAGCAATTATTTGCCAATTAAAAATAAGGTCACCTTTGGTCGAGCAGCAACCCCAGCGTGACCTATAATTTTTAAGTGAAATCGATTTTGGCTGAACACCTAAGTTGGCACAGTAAATCGGTATAGTTTTCGCCAATTGGTGCCCCGCTTGTTCTTTATAAAAATTTATTATCTTTTTCTGAATCCATTGTGTTGGGTTTTGCTTTTGGCGAGGCACAGCTACGATCAGTTGGTTTTTATAAACATAAGGTGCATCGCGGCCTTCAACTAGATGAAGTAGCAGTTCTTGACCCCGCAAATTAAATCTTTCGCCTTCAATGTACTTCAGTTCAATAACCGCTGGCGTCGATTCAATCATTCGATAGCGCTTTAAAATCCAATTTGAATTTTTTAGTATAAAATGTTTCACTTGCTCTTCACGAAATTGTATCGGCGCCGTTACCTTAATGATTTTTCCGGGCATTACACGCAAAGTTGCCCGACGAGTTCTTTTTAAATAGCGTATTTCAATCTGAAAATCTTGCATGTGTAATGTTATTGTTCGCCGCTGAAATTCAATTAGTCAAAGACTGATGAACTAGGTAAGATATTTTTATGACTTTGGACTTTAAGAAATTAGTAATTGCGCGATTTCTGTTTACTTTTGCCGTGCAAATGCAGGCGGTAATTTTAGGTTGGCGAATATACGAGCTTTTAAAAGACCCACTTGCTTTAGGTATGATTGGGTTGGCTGAAGCCATTCCCGCGTTGGGCCTAGCCCTTTATGCGGGCTACATTGTTGATCGCCAGCGGCCGTTACAAGTTTATCGCAAGGTTATGTACGTGAGTTTAATTTCTGGATTAATGGTTTTGTCGGAATATTTTTTACAAGAACACATTTCTTTATTTGCGCAAGCTGGAATGCTTTATTCAGCTTCTTTTTTAACGGGCGTCGCTAGGTCATTTGCGGCCCCGGCAATATTTGCATCGTTGCCCCGTTTAGTCGAACGTTCGCAGTTACTGAAAGCTTCGGCCACAATGTCGTCCGCTATGCAAGTCGCACGGATTGCCGGGCCCGCTTTTGGTGGTTTAGTTTTTGGATTTTTTGGAGTGTTATTATCGTCGTCAATTATTTGCGGCCTACTAATTGCGGCTAGTATTACGATGCTAATCATAAAAACTGATATTCCTGCACCAACGGTTTTGCATAAGCACGCCTCCGTAACGGCCGAATTATTATCGGGGGCTCGATTTGTTTTTAAACATCCCATATTATTCCCAGCCCTTTCATTAGACATGATTTCTGTTTTGTTTGGTGGCGTGACTGCGCTACTGCCTATCTTTGCAAATGATATTTTAATGGTGGGCCCTAAAGGCTTAGGGGTCCTACGGGCGGCACCGGCTGTGGGGGCTGCATTGATGAGCTTTTATCTAGCGCGCACGAGTTTAAAAGGTAAATCGGGCCTTTGGCTTTTTTCGGCGGTCACCGGATTTGGATGCTGCGTACTTTTATTCGGACTCAGTCGAAATTTTTATTTATCACTATTTGCCTTAGCCATGAGTGGCCTATTCGACAGTGTCAGCATGCTGATTCGCTCGGCCAGCGTGCAATTATCATCGCCCGATCATATGCGAGGTAAAATATCGGCGGTAAATTCAATTTTTATTGGCTCATCAAATGAAATTGGCGAGGTTGAATCGGGAATTGCCGCTAAGCTTTTGGGTACCGTTCCTGCAGTTTATTTTGGAGGCGCAATGTGCTTACTGACGGTTGCAGTTATAGCCTATTTATCGCCAGCCTTAAGAAAACTTGACCTAAAAAAGCTAGAAGGGGCTACATGAGTAAAACTGAATCTAAACCTATAAGTCAGCCAGTTGAATTTTCATTGAAGCAAGCCATGCAGACCTTAGAACACAAGGCGCAACCAGATGGGTTACATGTGGAAGGCCTAATTGCCACTTTCGGCTCAAGAAGCCATGGTTTATTAGTATTGTTTTTTAGTATCCCATTTTTGCAGCCCATTCCGTTATTAGGGTTATCAACTCCGTTAGGAATAATGATCGCCGTGGTGGGCACCTTATTAGCCTTTGATCAAAAGCCGTGGCTGCCAAAAAAGTTGATGCGAAAGCATTTAAAACCAAATTTAATTACGAGCCTCTGCAAGTATTTAATAAAATTTTTA
Source organism: Bdellovibrio sp. (assembly GCA_014378765.1). Taxonomy (GTDB): domain Bacteria; phylum Bdellovibrionota; class Bdellovibrionia; order Bdellovibrionales; family Bdellovibrionaceae; genus Pseudobdellovibrio. Next base: position 5,452 of record JACMNA010000108.1, read on the forward strand.
GATAAAACTGAACATTTAATTAAGCCGCGGTTTGGCGCTTTTTCAAAACACCCTTGCACACGTGTAATGAACGGATTGCTGATGGCCATTTATGGTTTGCTATTAGCTTTGCCGTTGCCAATTCCTTTTTCAAATTCGGTTCCGGCTTATTTTTTAGTTTTAAATGCCTTAGGCTGGCTTGAAAAGGACGGCGGACTTTTAATTTTAAGTTACGCCATCGCCCTCGGTGGATTTATATTTTTTGCCGGATTAGGTGTTGGCTCCGTCGAATTTTTTAATTGGTTAAATTTGAGTCGCTTTTTTTGATGCTAATATTTCCGGATCCAGAACGAAATGAAACTTTATATTTTGCATTCTTATTTCCAGGAAACTCATTTTGAATTGAACCGCTGGCCGTAATTGTTGACGCATTAATTTCAGTGACGCCAGGTAAATTAATAAAGGCACTTCCGCTGCCCGTCTTAATTTCAATCTCGCCGGGCTGTGGGGCCGTCGTATACGTTAGGGTCACTTCACCTGAACCAGACTTAATGTCGGCATCAATGACTGAACCTTTAAGGGAAATATAACCGCTGCCCGTTTTTGCATTTAACTTTTCTAATTGCGCTTCAATATTAATATCGCCTGATCTGGTACTAACATCTACGGCACGCGTTACACCATTAATTTCAATGTTACCGGAACTGCTTCCGACCTCTAGTTCGGCCGCTTTAGGAATATTAAAAGTAACGTTCACTTTGCACTCAACGCCAATGCCCAAGTTTTTTCTTTCAATATCCATGACAAGCTTCGAACCGACCTGGTCAAGCTTCAGCACGCAATGATCACCAAATCTTACCTTCTCAATAATAACCGTCGCTTTTGCAGCATCGGTCCCATTTATTTTAACTAATCCAGTGGTGTTATCGATTTCGATTCTTTTAATTGAGTTGGCTTCGAATGTTTTGGTTTCGGTGGACGCCGCGTGAGCGACTGAATTAGAAAATTGAGATAGTAGAAGTTGCGCGCATAATAAAGAAATGACTAATTTCAAAAGTTTCTCCTTGGAGTGGATTCTATCGAAATTATTAAATTCGGATAGAATCAGTTTTAGTTAACTTAATTGTGCAATAGTACTGAGTACCCGTCTGAAGGGCATCATTTATTTTTACGCACGTAAGCTGGCCAAAACTTTTGCTACATTTAATTTTTGTTAATTCTTGTTCTGGTACTTTCAAAGACTTATAAATTGATTCGGCGCTTAACGAAGCCATTGAAACGGCGCTCGAAAATATCATAATTGTGAATAGGACTTTTTTCATCAGGACTCCCTTGTGGTAGACCCTTTATGGGGTCTAGTCGCGTCGTCAAAACCAATTTATTAGGTTTTATCGTGTTGTACCAAGATATAGCAAAAACCGTTCTAGATATGTTTTAGATAGAGTGGGTTAGTTCAAGCGCGTTACCGGTCGCAAAGCCAAAAGTCGTGTTGTCGAAAACGCAGCAGTCCCGATAAAACACGCATGATTTATACTTTGATCCGCAAATTTTTTTGGAATTTTCTGTATCTTGTTCCATTTTGACAAAGCATTGCGAGCGAAAATAGTTATAAAAAGACCCAGAGATTAAACAAGAAAAGGCCCCATAATTCCACAGCTTTCAGGAATTTTCCCCCAAGGCTAACTTGCCTGTTCATTTATTTGTTTTGTGTTGGGACTACTTATTGCAAATCAGTTAAATATTTACAAATTAGTTTTCATAACAAAGGAATGAATATGGCGAGTAATATTACGAACAGTCCAGCTCAGCAGTCCACTTCCAAATTAAAAAATAAAACTTCAGCAAAAACGGCCGCGAAACTTCATGATGGTGAACGAGCTCGTCATTCAGTAACGATAAATAAAACAACCCCTCAACAGGTCTACGAATTTTTTCGCAACTTTAAAAATCTTCCGTTGTTCATGAAAGATTTAGCTTCGGTCGAAATTAAATCGCCAAAATTGTCGCATTGGACAGTGCAACTAGAAAATGGCATTACCGCTCAGTGGGATGCGGAAATTATTTCTGAGCAGCTCGGTGAAATGATTGCTTGGCAAAGTGTTGGTAACTCAGAAGTAAAACAGGCCGGCTCAGTTTGGTTTCTGCAGGCGCCAGCAAATTTAGGCACGATTGTACGCCTTTCAATGAATTACACAATTCCCGGTGGAAAAATTAGTGAACTTGCTACTCGTTTAATGGGTGAAGACCCAGATTCATTAATTGTAACAAATTTGAGAAGATTAAAATCCTATTTAGAAACGGGAGAAATTCCAACGACAAAAGGCCAACCAAGTGGTCGCGACGAAGATTTAGCCCCAGAGCTGAAACACTAATTAGGAGGATAAGATGAAAGCACTATGCTGGTTAGGCAAACACGAAATTGGCGTTAAAAATGTTAAAGACCCAATGATTATAAACCCACAAGATGTTGTGGTCAAAGTAACAAGCTCCGCTATTTGCGGATCAGATTTACATTTATATGATGGGTACATTCCGACAATGCAAAAGGGCGATATCATGGGTCACGAAACAATGGGCGAAGTCGTTGAAGTGGGCCCAATGGTTAAAAAATTAAAAGTCGGCGATAAGATTGTTATTCCGTTTGATATTGGTTGCGGCAAATGCCACCACTGTGAAGTCGATGAGTTTTCACTGTGCGATAATTCAAACCCAAATGCGGCATTGCCTGAAAAACTTTATGGCCACGGCGGCGCCGGATTATTTGGTTTTTCGCATATGTACGGCGGCTACGCCGGCGGCCAAGCCGAATACATTCGTGTGCCATTTGCTGATACAAACTCTTTGATTGTTCCGCAAGGAATTCCTGATGAGAAAGTTTTATTTTTAAGTGATATTTTTCCGACAGGTTATATGGCCGCCGAAAATTGTAATATTAAACGGGGCGATACCGTTGCCGTTTGGGGTGCCGGGCCCGTTGCGCAAATGGCAATTCGAAGCGCCTACATGTTAGGAGCTGAACGCGTAATTGCAATTGATCACTACGAGGGACGTCTGAAAATGGCCGAAGCCGGTGGCGCGCACACAATAAATTTTGATTCGGTTGATAGTGTTATTGATGAATTAAATTTCTTAACCGGCGGACGCGGGCCTGATTCATGTATCGACGCCGTTGGCATGGAAGCTCATGGTCACACTTTTACCGCGGGCCTTGACCGAGTTAAAGCGGCGGTTGGTTTAGCCACTGACCGTCCCGATGCTTTACGCCAAGCGATTCAAGCTTGTAAAAAAGGTGGAACGGTTTCAATTCCGGGTGTGTACGGCGGTTTTTTAGATAAGATGCCTTTCGGGGCCGCTTTCGGAAAAGGGCTAACATTTAAGATGGGTCAGACACACACGCAGAAATACATGAAGCCTTTATTAGATCGCATTGTTGCAGGCGATATTGACCCATCGTTTGTTATCACTCATCGAATTAGAATTGACGAAGGACCTGAAGCTTACAAAACTTTTAACGACCAAAAAAGCGAATGCATTAAAGTCGTTATAAAAATGCACTAGGAGACAATTATGAATTCACTTCATCCGGGCGAGACACTTTCACTATGGCTAGATACCGAAGAGATGCCGCAGTTTTCTAAACTTCAGCAAGATCTGCGCGTTGACGTTTGTATTATCGGCGGCGGTATCGGTGGTATAACAACGGCGTACTTGCTGATGAAGGAAGGAAAAAAGGTATGTCTTTTAGAAAGTTTTGAAATCGGCAGCGGACAAACAGGTCGTACCACGGCGCATTTTTCAAACGCGCTTGATGACCGTTATTACGAAATTGAAAGACTGCACGGTCAAGAAGGCGCCCGCTTAGCGGCGCAAAGTCATACCGCCGCCCAAGACGCAGTTGAAAAAATTGTGCGCGAAGAAAAAATTGACTGCCACTTAGAGCGTTTGAACGGTTATCTTTTTGCATCGGATGATGACCAAGAAGTATTGCAAAAAGAATTCGATGCCGCCCACCGCGCTGGTTTAGGTATTCAATTTTTAAATCGCGCCCCGTTACAATCTTTTGATACCGGGCCGTGCTTGCGCTTCCCGCGCCAATTACAACTGCATCCGCTGAAATATTTAAGCGCGTTAACTAAAATATTCGTTGAACGCGGTGGCCAAGTTTTCACTCATACACACGTAACAAACGTTGAAAGTGGAAAAATTGCCAAAGTAAAAACATCAGATGGATTTACCGTTAGCTGTAACTCTTTAGTTGTGGCCACTAATACGCCGATCAATGATCTGTTTGCCATCCACACGAAACAAGTGCCTTACCGTTCTTACGTGGTTGGCTTTCAAATTCCGAAAGATAGCGTACCCAAAGGATTATTCTGGGATACGCTTAACCCTTATCACTACGTAAGAATCGAACAGGGCGAAACCGAAGATATTCTGATTGTCGGTGGTGAAGATCATAAGACTGGCCAAGAAGAGCATCCCGAACTTTGCTTTACGCGTTTAGAAAATTGGGCTCGCCAAAAATTTCCGATGATTACGAACACTGCTTACAGTTGGTCAGGGCAAGTCATGGAGCCCATTGATGGCCTAGGCTACTTAGGACATAACCCCATGGATCGTAATAACGTTTACGTCATTACGGGCGACTCGGGTCAAGGTATGACCCACTGTACGATCGGTGGATTACTAATTACCGATCAAATTATGGGAAGAGCTAACCCTTGGGAGCAACTTTACAATCCGGGCCGCATCAGCGTTCGCGCGACGGGCGAGTATTTAAAAATAAATGCCAACGTAGCTGCGCAATATCGCGAATGGTTTTCAGCGAAACCAAGACCTGAGCTTCACACCTTACATCGTGGCGAAGGCACGGTTTTTAGAGATGGTCTTCGCATGGTGGCCGCTTATAAAACTACTTCGGGGCAAGTTGAATTTATGTCGGCCGCATGTACGCATTTAGCAGGCGTCGTGAATTGGAATAATGTCGAGAAATCTTGGGATTGCCCTTGTCACGGATCACGCTTTGATTGTCATGGTAAAGTTTTAGAAGGGCCTGCAACGCAAGCCCTGAAGCCATTAGATGATGTTAATATTGAAATTCCGGGGCCAGAACGAGTGCCGACAACAGATTTGGGTACTAGCCTAACGGAGCCGTTAGGCTTCGCTTAGGCGGACGCTTCCGCGCTGGCTTAGGCGGACGCTTCCGCGCTGACTTAGGCGGACGCTTCCGCGCCACAACACTTTTTATACTTCTTTCCACTGCCGCATGTGCACGGATCGTTGCGGCCAATCTTTGGGCCTTCGCGCTGAACTGTTACCGGCTTGGCGTGGTGGTGATCATGGGTTTGCCCTGCAGGGTGTGTGTGTGAATCACCTTCGACAAAAAGCCATTCGTCATTTTCATTTTTTCTAAATTGTGCAACTTCATGGTGATCAAGACCTTCACCCTTGTATTCGTAAGTGGCAGTAAATTCGACCGTGCCTTTTTTATCATTGGGGCCGCCCAATTCGGTTGATAAAATTTGTAAACCTTTCCACTGTGCTTGTTGAGCCCACTCGCGCGTACTTTTAATATCAAAATCAGTGCGCGATTCAGGGGCTAAAGTTTTTCGAATGTATTCAATATCGGCTTTGGCGTAAGCCGAATAGCGCGAGCGCATTAATTTTTCAGCGGTGTCGGGCTTAGCGGAGCCCTTTAAATAGGGCTCGCAGCACGAGCTAAACTCTTGGGTGGATTGGCATGGGCATTTCATAATAGATTACTCTTTTGTTTTTAATCGATCTTCATTTTCGCCAATAAATTTTTTAATTTCTTCGGTAATTCCTAATAGTTTTAGCCATTGCTCTTTGTAAAGAGTTACAGGAAATCGACCCATACCATAAACTGATAAAGCGCCCTTTTCACTGACCTTCATTGAAAGAGTTCCACGATCTGGTTTTTTATTTTTCAAAACTTCATTTTCAGCGCGAAGTCTTTCAAGTTCTGCTTTCATATCTTCTGACACAATCACCCCTTTTTTTAATCAATCATTTACTAGAAATAAAATAAAAATAAAACTAAGTATGCCACTGCTTTAAGACAATCGTCAAAAATTGATATCGCACGAAGCTTAAGCAATTTATGATTTTTGCCCCAAAATATGGGCGCCGCCTGCCAAATTATCCTTGTACATTTTCCCTGCGCCCGACTGATTTTGACTCGGTCGTGGCCACAGATTTGCACTTTCAAAATTATAGTTCTGATTTTCAAACTTTAGGGAGGATTCTGTGTCTAAAATATTAGGTTTTGTATCTGTAACAGCAGCGCTTTTAACGGTCTCGACAATGGCTTTGGCGCAATCAAAAATGAACGATGCGCGAATTGCAAAAGCATTGATTACAATTAACGAAGGTGAAATTGATGCCGGCCAGACGGCGCATCGTAAAGCGCAAACGAAAGAAGTAAAAGATTTTGCTGACATGATGGTGACAGAACATAAAAACAATATCAAAGAAACACGTAAGGTAGCTCATGCTGCTAAATTCAGCCCCGAAAAAAGTGAGCTCAGTGAGTCTTTAAAAGACATGGCGCAAAGTTCAAATAAAGATTTGAAAAAAACCGACAAGGCTGCATTTGACAGCGCTTACGTAAATCAGCAAGTCACAATGCATGAAAAAGCCTTAAGCACTTTAAACGATACTTTGATTCCACAGGCCTCTAGCGCCGAATTGAAGTCTCACTTAGAAAAAACACGCGGTGCCGTTTCAATGCATTTAGATCATGCAAAGAAAATGCAAGCGCAAGTAAAGTAATTTTTAAATTTTAATAAAAATTTAACCGAGAATTTATTTCTCAAAACCAAAGGATAATTTAAATGAAAAAATCAATCGTAACCTTATTAGCAATATCAATATTTGCAATTGCTTCATGGGCTCAATCTAGTGGAACAGCTGGTTCCGCAGGCGGGATCACGGGATCGACCGGAACCCTTGGAACGACTGGCACGGGAAGCACTCTGCCATCCACGGGAACAGGCGGTTCAACTTACGGAACAACAGGAACTACCAACGACACTCTTAACACTTCAAGTACGAAAGATGTAACTCGGCCTAAGCGTAAAGCTCGCCGTTCAATGGCTAACCCACGTGATACACGCGATTCAATGAACCGTGGTTCAGGCACAGGCTCTGA
>JACMNA010000109.1 GCA_014378765.1 Bdellovibrio sp.
ACGCAAAGTCACCGTTAGCAACGGGTGGTAGCGTTGGCTATTGGCGGGTCAGCGATTTTGATAGTACGGTTAAGCATTTTAAAAACCATGGTGCCGAATTATTTCGAGGTCCGATACAAATTCCTACTGCCGAACGCATTTGTCAGATTAAGGATCCTTTTGGTAACGTTATAGGCATTGTTGGCCCCGATACAGACTAAAGTCTTATTTCGATTGAAAAACTGGATGTCACTGCAAAACTCTCATGTCAGGGTGAGGTAAACGGAGAAACTATGAAAACATTTATCATTACATTCTTTACCCTTTTGATTTCACTACCAGTTTTGGCTGACGACGTTAGCCCGATTGGAGTTTGGTTAACGGCCGATGGCGGCGCGAAAGTAGAAATTTACGCGAACCCAACAAAGCTTGAGGGCAAGATTATTTGGTTAAAAGAACCATTAGACAAAGATGGAGCTCCCAAAAAGGATACAAAAAATAAAGATGCAAAATTACAAAGCCGTCCAATTATGGGCATGGTTTTTCTAACGGGTTTTGAAAAAAAGGGTGGCGAGTGGACGGGTGGCGAAATCTACGATGCAAAATCTGGAAAAACCTATACAGCTCGGTTGGTGCCAGAGGGTACTGATAAGTTAAAAGTAAATGGTTATGTGGTATTTACTTGGGCTGGTCGCACCGATATGTGGACTCGCCAAACGCTTTAAGCCGTCTGCTTTAAATCGTCTTTAGCTTCGCTTATTAATTGGTGATCGTTGTAAACACGATTAAAATCTATCATACCGGGAAAAATTAAATTATCTACGTACGGAATTTTTACTTCTGGTTGCGTTTGATTATACTTTTCAATTCGTTTATTTAACCGCGCACTTAAACTGCTGATCTCTTTAATTAGAACAATAATTGCAATTTCATTGGAGAAATCCATAGTCATGAAATCTTCAGTCGGTATATAGTTCGGCACGCTGGCAATAATATGCGAATTAACGGCGCGCGAAAGATCGACGTAAGTCTGCAAATCATTTCCCGTCTCTAGGTTATTGGCGATCAGTTGCTGTAAGGCTGAATCGATAGGTTCACCCTCACTTATAGGTTTAGTAAATGAGGTTCGCAAGGTGAGTGCCTTCTTTTTAACTTTGGATTTTAATGAAATTCTTAATAACGAAATCTTGGCCTGCAAGTTTTCAATTTCAGATTTAATATCATTTTTTTTTCTGGTTTTTAATACTTTTAAAATGAAAAGCATTGCGCCCCCGAAGAGCGACAAGTTCAGCAGCAATGTGATTAAGCCAAATATACTATCCACATACTTCCATCGGGTTTTAGCATTCGCCCTTTGACTGGCATTTAGTCTAGATTGTACCATTTTTTGTTACCTGTTTAAAAGTTCACCGTTTCGAACTATCTCACATTGAAGCAAAGCCACTTTCAGCGGGCCCTAAACCTGCTGTAATAGCTGTTGGAACCCAAGGAGAACTTATGAAAACAGCTGTTTATGGAAATTTTATTGCGATCAGCTTTCTTGCTTTAGCAGCCTGTAAGGGCGGAGGCGGAGGCTCAAACAAAACGGCAGATATCCCGGTTCAGCCCGCAATCATCACGGCGTACGCGAATGCAAATATTTATTGTGAAGTTGGTGCGTCGACCCTAACTTGCTTCAATAAATTGTTGAATCAAAATGGGCAGGGATGTACGACTGAAATTAGAACTTTTACTGACCCTGCAACAATGTGCACGCAAATTGAATTCTTAAGATTGAATAACACCTGTGATACACGTTCGGCTTTAATAGAAGTCAGCCGTCAACGTTGTCAGGGTATTCAAGCAACACCGCCAGTTAATTCAGGTCGGCCTTATCCGCAACCACCGCCGATTAATCCGCCAATCAATAATGGTTTTCCTAATCGTCCACCAGTGATGGGCGACAATTATAAGAATGTTAATTGTTCGTTAACGGGTCACAATGGTCGAGTGCCATTATCAGGTACTGCCGTCATTGCGATTGATACAAATCATGAACAAAATATTTCTTTGAATAGCCCAATGTCATGTTTAACTTCAGCGACGGGCCGTATGTCTTTAAACTTTAAACCGAGCCGTCAAGTTGGTATGGCCGATCAAATCACGCTTGCGGTTGATGGTTTAAACGAAACAATTAAATTACAACAAACTGGTTTTGCCGGCGAAGAAGTTCGCATCGACGTGACTGACCGACATGGTGATCTTAACTTTCAAATTCAGTGCTCTACACGCGACCAATTTAAAAAACGCGCGATACCAAATCAAAGAAAACTTGTTTGCCGTGGATACTCAGATTTGAAAGATTCAACTTATGGTCGTGAGGTAATTAACAAATCGTTTTCGATGACGTCATCACTAACTGAATCAGATCTTTTTCTAGCTGAAGGCTTAACAATACGTGTGATAGAATTCGGAAGTGGTGATCAAGCACGCATTGAATACAATGCTGAAGGTCTAGGTCGACGTAATTCAGTTACCTCAAGTGCTTACGTAAGAACCGCATCAACGTTTAAAGCCCGAAATGGTCGTTACTCGGTTGATGTCACTTGTCGTCCTGAAGATTCAATTATGCGAGCCAAAGCACAGTAAAGTGTCGGCTCGCGTTAAATATCCGCATTGACGCATCTTTATTTAATTTCTAGAATTTTTACTGAGTGAATAAAAATCATAGGATGTGAAACTCAATGAGTTTTTTTGATAAATTTACAGATTATTTTTCGAACGATATCGCCATCGATCTTGGTACCGCCAATACCCTTGTCTACGTTAAGGGACGTGGGATTATCTTAGATGAACCATCCGTGGTTGCGGTACAAAAAAACTATCGTGGAATGCAAAATAGAGTTTTAGCTGTCGGCAAAGAAGCTAAAGAAATGTTAGGTCGCACGCCCGGCAGTATCGTGGCCATTCGTCCAATCAAAGACGGGGTCATTGCCGATTTCGAAGTAACCTCTTCGATGCTAAAATATTTTATTCAAAAAGCAATGGGCGAAAAAAAAGCTCTAGTTAGGCCGCGTATTATTATTTGCGTTCCTTTCGGAATCACTCAAGTTGAAAAACGCGCGGTTAAAGAAGCCGCTCAATCGGCGGGTGCACGCGAAGTGCACTTGATCGAAGAACCAATGGCCGCAGCCATTGGAGCTGGACTACCGATCACGGAACCATCAGGAAATATGGTTGTTGATATGGGCGGTGGTACAACTGGAGTTGCCGTCATTTCTTTAGGCGGTATCGTTTACTGTAAATCAATTAAAGTGGCCGGCGATAAGTTTGACGAAGCGATCGTGAATTATGTGCGACGCCAGTTTAATTTATTAATCGGTGAGCGCACGGCTGAATCTATTAAATTAAAAATAGGTAATGCCTATCCATTCGATACCGAACGTACGATGGAAGTAAAAGGTCGAGATTTAGTGGCGGGAGCTCCTAAAACGATCGAAATTACCAGTACCCAGATCAACGACGCGTTGATGGATCCCCTATCAGAAGTTGTTGATGCCGTACGAACGGCTTTAGAGAAAACTCCACCTGAGCTAGCCTCAGATATCGTTGATAACGGTATCGTTTTAACCGGTGGTGGTGCATTGCTTGCCAATCTAGATGTTTTATTACGTGAACGAACTGGTCTGCCAGTTTCGATTGCCGAAGATCCGTTAACTTGTGTGGTCATGGGGTCTGGTAAAGTTTTAGATCAGCTGGATCTTCTCAGTCAGCTTACAATCGACTAATATCATACTATGCCGATTTCTGTAGAAGCGCGCATTTGGTTGGCGGCCCATTTGCTATATCCAAATTCAACGCAAGCATTTGACGTTTATCAAGCGATTGTTGCTCAGTCTGAGCGGGCTATCGGCCAAAGCGATTACAAATATCTACTGATTAAATTATCACAAATTTGCGAAAAAATTCCGGCAGTTAATTCTTCGCTTTCATTTCATGTGTTCGAGCCAAAGCCCCTTGATGAATGGAAAATTATTTATCGACGTTCGCAAAAAATCCAGCAACTGATTTTTATCGGTGTATTAATATTTGAAATGTCATTAGAGCAAATTGCTAACGCATTTAAGTTAACTATCGATAAAACCCGTTTTCTTTTACACCAGGGTTTCAAAAAAGTTGTACAGCAAACTTCAGACGAAAAATTTAGTTTTAATTTTAAATACAAAAAGGCTAACGATCAAAAAGTTTCGTATTTATTTACTAATGAAAACTTAATTGATTACACTTTAGGAATATTGCCCGTTGATCTGGCCAGAAAAGTAGAAATGGGCTTAGGCTATTATCCAAATTTAAAAGTGTCTGCTAATATTTATGAAAAAATTATTAGGCAAATAAAAATTTTAGTTAGTGATAATGAACTTTCTCTTGCCGCGGCGCACGCTGAAATGGCGGGGGCGCCCCCCGAGCTGTCTATGACCCAAGAACGATTAAAAGTTCTTAATCAATATAAAAAACCTATTTCAATTTCAACGTTTTCGATGATTGTGCTTGTACTTGTTTTTATAAGACCTAGGTGGCTAGAAAACTTAAGTAAGTCGGCGAAAAATCAAGCGGTGGTTTTACTTGAATATAAAAAAATTCAAAATCCTTCACGCGATGATGAATTAGAAAATACAAAACCTTTAGGTCCTGCGACCTTAGCGGTTGCTACTTTTAAAACAATTACGGCTAAAAAAGTTGAACCTAAAGTTGTGGCGGCAGTTGAGCCGCCCGTCGTTTCTGAAAAGCCAGTGGCGAAGCCAACTAACATCGCCCACGAAAATAAAAAGCAGGGTGGCCTTTACCGCGGCGTACTGGTTGTAACGGATCTTGACGAAGTGACACCAAAGATCGTTGATAAAATTGTTAATTTAGGCGGAAAAAAAGCCGGTGAAGTTGAGCTGGGTTGGAAAAAATCCGAGAACGTTGGTTATTATCATTTTACAATTGCCGCAGATAGCGTCGACGAAGTGAATGAGTTTTTGAAGCAGTTTGGAAAATACAAAGTCGACTTTGAAAACCATCCACGGCTACTGCCTTCGGGCACGAAGCGTTTTATCATTGAGGTAAAAGAAGGTGAATGAGAAAAAGCCGCCTTACCAAAAACAAAGCTCATTAAGATCGATACTGATTGCTTGGTTCTTAATATTTTCGGTTGTGCCTTTAGCTTTCGTGGCATGGTATTCGGTTTTCAAGTTTGAAAAAGCCATCGATAATGAACTGTCTGAGCGGCTTCGGGGCAACGGGCGCGAAATTGAAGTTATGATTGCGGATTATTACACCCATTTAATTCAAAGCCGAGATAGCTTAGTGAAAAACCCACATCTACTTTATAACCTTACGACCGGTGATATTAAGTCAATTCAAGATTTTTCAATGGAATGGATAAAAACCACCGTCGCTTCATCGATGTCACTTTACGATCGCGATGGGCGTTTGCTTTCAACCGTGTTTAAAGATGACAAAGCGAACGTGCGATTTTTTAGTCCCAACGCCGAAAAAATTCTGCTCAATGAAAAATACCGAAGTCATCTAAAGGGCCGTACCGATCTAGGCTTAGTTGATTATCTTGAAGCCAATAAAGTTTCACTTATTCTTTTCTCAAAGATAGTCTCATCAAGTGGAAAAGTTGTGGGATACGTCGAGCAAATTATCGATCTTAAAGATTATTTTTTAAGTCGTATTAAATCTAAATTAAAACTAGAAGCCTTTTTAGTTCGTGATTCAGGGCAAATTATTGCGGCGACTTTGCCTCAATTTCGTTACGTTTCAAAAACATTTGTCGAGAAAGCAATGCGCGAGTCTGATGGTGATCGATTCTTTGAAATTAAAACTGATACGCAGCCTTACGGATTCATTCTTTACCCAATTACCTGGGACCGCTCGCACTTCTACATTGCCCTTGGGGTCACCAAAAAAGATTCACAGTCGGTCTTAAAAAATGTTAATATCGCATTTTTAACGGTCATGAGCATCGTTATCTTATTTCTCATTACCACGGTATTAATCAGTACAAAGTGGCTATTGAAACCGATCAATGAATTAATCGCCGGTTTGCGGTCATTTGATAAAACCGAAAGTCTGGTGCAAATTCCGGTAAAAAATAAGACTGAAATTGGCTTATTAACTTCGACGTTTAATGAAATGAGCTTTAAAATATTTCAAGCTCGTAATGATCTTAAAAAGAAAATTAAAGAATTAGAAATGGCTAATAACGACCTGAAAGAAGCGCAAACGAAACTAGTGCATTCTGCCAAAATGACAAGCTTAGGACAGCTGGTCGCAGGCGTTGCCCATGAGCTTAATAATCCTATTGGTTTTATTTATAGCAATACAAGTCACTTGAAAGATTATTCTGAAAAACTTTTTCAAATCATTGATGCTTTTGATAAAAGCCCGACACAAGCCAATCAGGTTAAGGAACAAGTCGATTATGATTTTATTAAAGAAGATTTACCAAAATTAATTAAGTCCTGCCAAGATGGGGCGCAAAGAACCCGTGATATTGTTTTAGGTTTACGTAATTTCTCGAGGTTAGAAGAGGCCCAATTAAAAGAGATTGATTTGCGGGATGCTTTAGAAACCACGCTTGAATTACTTAAAGGCGAGATTAAAAACCGAATTATTGTGCATCGTCAGTTTGAGCCGGTACCAAAAGTTCTTTGTTATGCTTCGCAAATTAATCAAGTTTTTATGAATATTTTGTCGAACGCCGTGCAGGCCATTCAGGGTAATGGTCAAATTTGGATTTCAACTCTACCCATTCGGGCCTCGGCCGATCAGCCAGGACGCGTACAGGTTTCAATTCAAGATAGTGGTGAGGGGATGGATGCAACCGTTTTAGAAAAAATATTTGAACCTTTCTTTACTACCAAAGGCGTGGGGCAAGGCACTGGCTTAGGCCTTAGTATTTCTTACGGCATTATTCAAAACCACGGCGGTGAAATTCAGGTTCGCTCAGAAAAGGGCGTAGGCACCGAATTTATAGTGATTATTCCGGTCACCCAGACAAAAAGATAAGGATGTATCAAATTAAGGCAAATTGGACTGAAAATTATTACTTTAAATACCGATAAGTTAAATATGAAACAGCTCAACAAACTGTTTAATTATATTATTCTTTTGATGGTCGTGGGCTATGGGGCCTTCTTTTTCTACGGTGAATCTATAATGAAACCGCAAAAGCCAGCCGGACAATTTGAGCTTTCTTCAAATGACATTGATCAGGTTGTGAATAAACATTTAAAACAAACGACCGAGACAATTGAAAAAGAGCAATTCAATTCTGAAAAAGCAATTTATAAAGCGCTTCGCCAACCTTTAAAAATTTCAACGGCAATAAAGGAAACTAATCCAGAAGATGTGCTGGTTAGCCAGCAGATTTGGAAAGAATCAGAAGTGTCAGTTTCTGCGGCCGATCAAATTAACTCAAGCGTCTACGATCAAATGGCTTTACAAAAACAGAACGAGCAAGAACGAAAACAATATGCAAAAGATTTTATTGATAATGCACGTCGTGGTGGTTTTCACGTCGAATTATCCGAAGACTTATCTAGAATTTTACGGGTAACCCCCATTCGCAAGCCGTCACAAGATGACGATTCGTACGAGTCAAATCCTTCAAATTAAGTTATGTTCCTTGAAGCTATAAAAATCTTGATCCGTAAATATGATGTGATCAATAATCGGTATCTCCATCAAATGGGCTAACTTGCACAACTTCTTTGTTAATTTAATATCTTCTTTAGTAGGTTGCGGATTGAGGCTAGGGTGATTGTGCGCAATAATCAGCGCATAGCTGTTCGCCCTGACCGCTTCACGAAAAAGGTCGCGAGGGTGGACCAGGCAATAGTTGAGGGTTCCTTTCGCGATTAGGACCAAACCTTTTGAAGATAAGTCGGCATTTAGGTTTATAAGCCAAAATTCTTCAGCGTCAGGGTTGAAGGCAGTCTTAAGGAGGTTAAAGGCAAGTCGACTGTTGTGAATTGGTGACATCTCTTGCCGAGCAGCAAAATCAGGGGCTGGTCTAGAGGCTTTACAGAAATACCGCACTCCATAAATCGGATTAACGGATGCTTTTCGTTTGGTGGCAAATCGTTTAGCATCTAGAAGTACTAGTAATGAAAACAAACTAAGGGAGTTAGCGATGAGAAAAATGAACTTATATATTTTAATATTGGCGGGTCTGTTGGGTCTGTCGTCGTGCGGACCTAAAGCCTTCGTTAAAGGTCAATATGACGATGTACAACGTGAAAACTTAATGAATGACCAGTGGTCAGAAACTGATATGCAGGTCATCGTTAAAGCCATGGTTGATTCTTTAACCGCGCATCCAGCCATTGCTAACGCTAAAAAAATTCCAATTGTTATGGTGACGAACTTACAGAATAAAACCAGTGAACATATCGATACGCAAAGTATAATGGATATGGTTCGCGTCGATCTTACAAACTCAGGCAAAGTAGGCTTTGTTGATAAAGAAGCCCGCCAAGATATGTCCAATGAATATGATTACCAAAATACAGGAATGGTATCGGGCGAAACAAAAACAAAAGCGGGTGGCCAAACCGGGGCTGATTTTATTATCAATGGTCGCTTAGATTCAATTACGCAAGAAGTGGGCAAAGATAAATCGGTTTATTACAAAATAACTTTGAACTTAACTAATTTAAAAACGGGGATTGTAACTTGGACAAACCAAAAGCAACTTCGTAAAACCTTTAAGAAAAAGTCTGTAGGTCTTTAATTAGTATAATAAATGATTAAAAAATTTCTTTTGGTCGCAACTGTTATTTTTATTTCAGGTTGCGCCACCTATCAAAGTACAATCACTCCTGCGCGCGATCACCTTGTTGGTGGCCGTTGTCCCGAGGCTTTGAAATTTCTTGAAGTTGAAAGTGCAAAGCAAAACGGCGACCAATTAGTCTATTTGCTAGATTACGGAACCGCCTTGCAAATTTGCGGCGACTTTAAGAAAAGCAGCCAAGTTTTTATAAACGCCGATCAATTAAGCGAGCAAATGGATTACCATTCTGCTTCACGCGTGGCTGGTGCCACGTTACTGAATGAAGAAATGATTCAGTATAAGGGCGACACCTTTGAAAAATTATTTATTAATGCGGTGGCCGCGCTTAATTATTTAGAACTAGGTGAAACTGACGAAGCCTTAGTGGAAGTTCGTCGCATCAACGAAAAATTCAGAAAACTACAGTCAGATGATAAAAAGAAATTTGAGTTAAATCCATTCTCGCAGTATTTGTCAGGCTTAATCTATGAACTAGATCATCGTTATGACGATGCCTGCATCTCGTATAAAAGCGCTTACCAACTAGATCCAACCTATCGAGGCATCGCGCTTGATATGCTTCGTGGGTGCTGGCTGGCCCGCCGGACGCAAGAATTTGATCTGATGGTTAAAGAAATTGGTCCAACGGCAGACGAGCTCAAAAAAATTAAAACCAAAAACAAAAATGAAGTGTTGATTGTGTTTATGCAGGGTTGGGGACCAAGAAAAGCTCCGCGCTCTGATAACCACTTAGCCCCGTATTTAGTGCCGGTCACAAGCATAACCCGACGCTTAAAAGCCGAAGTCGCGGGAGTTGATTCTATTATTAGCGAGCCCGTGTATGATGTTGAGCAAGCCGCAATTAAAACTCTCAACGATGATTATGCTTCTTTAGTAACCCGCCGAATTGGTTCGAGGGTAGCAAAGGAAGTCATTGCTGATCAGGTTCGACAAAAAGATCAACTGCTTGGAAATATCGCGTGGCTTGTTATGGTTGCCTCTGAGCGGGCTGATCTGCGTCAATGGTCAACTTTACCACAAACCATTCAATTGATTCGCATTCCGCTTTTGGCGGGCACCCACAAGATTAAACTAACGGGTTTAGATAGTGCCAACAATACATCCGAAGCTTTACCAGAATTAGAAGTAAAAACCGGGCCAGGTCAAAAAAAGCTTTATGTAGTAAGAAGCTTAAAGTAGTTAAAAAAAAGGCCTTCGTTGAATGAAGGCCGAATCGTAACGGGTGTAAGCTTTTAATATTACTAGTACTAAAAAATTACTGATTAAAATTTTGATTATTGCTTGGCAATGGCAAATTTGGCGTCTCATCGTCTTGGTTCATACCAGGAAGTACAGTCGCTTTTTCGGCAACAGCCTTTGAAGTTGAATCTGTATTAGATCGTGCCGCCGAAGCTACACGATTTTCAAGATTTTGCTTCAAGTCGTCAGTCGATACGCGATCGATGTTCACGTTAACTGCCGCTTGCTTAGTCATGTAATCAATCGGGAAGGCGCCTAGTTTAGCCAAATAGCTAGAAATGCTGCCGTTGCCGTTTTGAATGATTTCGCGAAGCGTGAAAAGCGGAGCGTACTGTGATGCTTTCTTCTCTGATTCAAATATGATTTGAGTCAAAGTAGCCGCCGTAATGTCATTTTTAGATTTGTTATCAATCACCATAACTTCTTCGTTTGAACGAATCATTTTAGCAATATCATCTAAAGTCACATAACAACTTTGTTGCGTGTCGTAAAGTTTACGATTCTGGTAACGTTTAATAATCTTAACTTTTGCGCTTGGTTTAACGCTTAAGTTATCCATTTGATTCATCACAATGGCCTCCATTTACCGGCTTATTACACTTTCAGTTTTAGCTTAAAACTGAAGCTTTTCGCCTATTTATTCTCGCGCAAGTTAGCTTTGCCGCCACCCCTTGTCAAGTAACTCGACACCCAAGAGATTTTTATAGGTTAAATAAAAAACGTTGTTAATTGAAGTCAAGTCCAAGGGCGAGGTATTAACGAAATAACGTTAAATGTTATTAGAGTGATATCAGCTACTTAACTGCATATCAATTTTCTGTCATTATTTACAATTACATGAAAATTATTTCCTATTACGAGGGGGTCTAGAATCATCGTGAATGTTTAATATTTAATCAATTAGGACTCTAGCCTGAGGCCGCTTTCAGCCGATGAGTATTCAAAGGAAGCTCATATGATTAAACAGAATCAGCTTATTTTAGGATTATTAATATCAATGCTTTTTGGCTGCGCTACTGGCGGAACCGGATTTTACGATTCAGCAATTAACGACCGCAATCGAGCGCCAGCCACAATCGGTATTCCAGAAAAATTTGATAGCGAGGTGCCTACCATCGACGCTGTTCATAATCAGGCCGAGGCTGACTTTTTATTTATTAAAGCGGATCTAGAGTCACAAGGTGGGAAATCTGTCGAAGCAATTGAATCTTTAAAATCTGCCTTGGTATACGATCCAAATGCAGTGACGCTGATGCAAAAATTAGCGGTTGAATATTATCGCAAAGGGCAGACTCGTGATGCTTTGTATTGGGCCGAAAAAGCTCGGGCTTTGTCGCCAGACAAAAAAGATTTAGCGTTATTGGTTGGCGGGCTGTACACCACTTCGAAAAATTTCACTAAAGCTGAAGAAATTTATATATCATTGATTAAAAAAGATAAAGAAGATGCCGAAGCCATTCTTTATCTGGGTGCCGTTTACACCGAAATGAAAAATTATACCAAAGCGATCCAGCATTTTTTGACCTTAACAAAATTGCCAAGTTACACTTCAAAACACTTAGCACATTATTATTTAGCGCGGGTTCTGATTGAACAAAATTCCAAGGGAGCCTATGCAAAAGCTCAGGTTGAATTAAGAAAATCAGTGCAAATTAAGGGTGATTTTGCTGAAGGTTTAACTTTATTGGGACAGCTGATTCAAAAAGAAAAAGGTATTGATAGCGCTTATGCTTTCTACGCTAAAATGCAGGCCGAACACGGACCCCAAGTTAAATTAGCAGAATTACTTTCTCAGTATTACATCGAAAAAAATATGTACGATAAGGCCTATGAACAATTAGAAGTTTTAGATAGCAATACCGATGATCTAGTTCAGGTCAAATTGAAGATGGCACTCATTCTTATTGAAAAGAAAGCCTACGACCTGGCAATACCGAAATTGCAAGAAATTTTAAGTTCAACGCCTGAATCAGATAAAGTTCGATTTTATCTTTCGGCGGTTTACGAAGAAAAGAAAGACTCTAAAAAAGCTTACGACGAGTATATGAAAATCACGAAAGAGAGCTCTTATTTTGAAGATGCACGCCTGCATGCCGCTTACTTAGCAAAGACGATGGGTAACGGCCCATTAGCCATGCAAGTTTTGAAAGAAGCGGTTGATCGCAAAGTTGAAAATCCTCAAACTTATTTTTTAATGACCCAGTTTCATGAAGAAAATAAAAATTATAAAAAGTCGTTAGAGGTTTTAAAATTGGCTGAAGAAAAATTTCCGACGAACGCGCAAGTATTTTTCTACAAAGGATCTATTCAAGATAAGTTAGATTTAAAAGAAGAAATGATCACAAGCATGAAAAAAGTTTTAGTGCTAGATCAAGAGCATGTTCAAGCCATGAATTACTTAGCATTTTCATGGGCCGAAATGGGGCAAGAGCTTGAGCAAGCCGAAAAGTTCGCACGTCAAGCCGCCTTGAAAGAACGTAATGATGCGTTTATTTTAGATACTTTGGGCTGGGTGCTGTTTAAAAAGGGTCGCTACGAAGAGTCAGTTACCGTTTTAGAAAAAGCGTACTCAATGCAACCAAAAGTTGGAATTATTGCCGAACACTTAGGTGACGTTTATTTTAAGATGAATAAATACGATAAAGCGCGCGATTTATTTTTAAAGGCGACGGAGAATGAAACCGACGCTGAACGTCGCAAGCAAATCACGACCAAGATTACAGTTATTGATCAAAGTTTCAAAGACGGAGCGCGAGTGCCGGCTTCAGCTGTACCCAATTCAAAATAATTTGAGTTGTTAATACGGCGAAAATAAGTTTCCAGTCGGTTGAAAGCAAGGGAACATAAGAAAATAAAAAGACTAAACCAGTTGTTTTGAACAACTGGTTTTTTTTATTTTTTATATCATTAAATAAGAACTGAAGCGCAACTCCAACTTTAAATTGGGCTTCGAGTAAATAATGAAATGCCAAAACCGCCTGGAGGGCCACCAGCGCGCTCAGCATGAGGCTTACTAGCAGCGCCATTACAAAAAAGATTATTTGGCCTTCGCTGAGATAAATTTGGGTAAATGAATGAATTCCGCCCCAAAAGAAAAAAACGGGGATTGAAAATAAGAAAAGGCGAAAAGCCGCCCACTGCGAATTTTTAGTTAATGGGATGCGATTTAAAAGTAAATTCAACTGAAAAAGCATAGCTAAGGCAACCAGTGATCCGGCGGGGAACTCGCTGATGATTAAAATTCCACACGAAATAATAAATAATACTAAATGACGTAATTTCATGATTGCCATTCAATGGTAACATAACTTTTAATGGGAGAGTGATGAAAAAGATTTTAAAAACTTTATTTTTAACTTGGGCAACAATGTCGGCATTGATTATTATTTCGGCTTGCGGATCAAAGCCTACGCAAGGTACGCCGGGCTCGGCGCTTTTGATTGAATCCAAAGCTCAGTTAAAAAGTAAAGACGATACTAACAATGTTAAAATAGAAATCGCGCTTTCGCCTAATCGAGCAATTCGAATGGAAGTGTCAGCGTTGCTAGGGTACCAAGTCGCAACTGTACTTATGACTCCGCAAGGTATTCAATATGCCCTTCATACCACCAAGACCTATTACCAAGGACCTTTTAATTCTAAGACGGTGTACCCGATATTCAAACAACATATTGATCCGCGTATTTTGTGGAAAGTCATACATGGCCAGAACCCACAGGCATCTAATTTGAATTGCCAAACTGATACAAATCAGCGCCCTACTTTTTGTAAAGGGTTAAATAATTTAGAAGTTAAGTGGACTTACGAGGATGCCCCCAGAAAGAAAATTGAACTTAAAAACAACCAATTTGAAATGGTTTGGCTTTTTAAAGATCAAAGCCCTTTAGCCGCATCTCAAGCCGAGACTTTCGTCCTGAAAAAACCTGATGGTTATAAAGAAATAATTGTAAAATAGATTAGCTATCGCTAACCGAAATTTCTCGGTGCATAATCATAGTAAGCTAGAGCTGAAACAGCCAGCTTACTAGATCACCGATCTCAGCTTGAAACAGTTCAAGCGAAGGGAGTTTCGATGTCGTCAATTAACTTTAAATCTTTGGTCGATAAATGGCAGGGACAGAACCCGGTGGCGGCCTCATTACATTGGACGGGCACCTTTGAACAATATTTAGAGATGGTAAAAGCCGATCCTAAAATTACACGCAATGCTTACCAACGGATGTTCGACATGGTCGTTGAAGCTGGCACCGAAGAGTACATTGATTTTAAAAAACAAATTATTCGTTATAAATTTTTCGATGATCTTCCTAATAATGGTAAAGATGCGGTGTTCGGACTTGATGTGCAGTTGATGAAATTAGTTAACGTGTTGAAGGCCGCGGCGTTAGGGTACGGCACTGAAAAACGCGTGATTCTTTTACACGGGCCGGTTGGCTCAGCGAAATCGACGATTTGCCGACGCTTGAAAAAGGGTTTAGAAGATTATTCTCGCTCGGCCACGGGCGCCCTGTTTACGTTTGAATGGGTTGATGAAAGTGGCAAGCTAGATCACATTTTTGGTAAAGACGTTCGCGTTTTCCCATCGCCTATGAATGAAGAACCATTATTATTAATTCCGGAAGAAATGCGCTCAACCATCTGCGAAGAGATTAACCGCGGCCAAGATGGCAGCTTCCGTACAAAAATTGTTGGTGAGCTTTGCCCTCCATCACGTTTTATTTTTAAATCGCTGATGGAAAAGTACAACGGCGATATCATGAAAGTTTTATCGCACGTGCGCGTTAAAAGATTTTTTATTTCTGAAGCAGATCGCATTGGAATTGGAACTTTTCAGCCTAAAGATGAAAAGAATCAAGACTCAACTGAATTGACAGGTGATATTAACTACCGAAAAATCGCCGAATACGGTTCAGACTCAGATCCCCGTGCCTTCAACTTCGACGGTGAATTTAACGTGGCCAATCGAGGCATGATCGAATTCGTTGAAGTGCTCAAACTAGATGTGGCGTTCTTATATGATCTTTTAGGCGCTTCGCAAGAGCACCGCGTGAAGCCTAAGAAATTTGCGCAAACGCATATCGACGAAGTCATTATTGGCCACACAAATGAGCCCGAGTATCGCAAATTACAAGATAACGAATTCATGGAGGCCCTGCGCGACCGAACTGTGAAGATCGACATTCCGTATATCACTCGTCTTAAGCAAGAAATTAACATTTATAAAAAAGATTTCAACTCACAACGCCTGCGTGGTATTTCAATTGCACCGCATACGATTGAAATTGCGGCCATGTGGGCCATATTGACTCGCTTAGAAAAACCAAAGAAAGCAAATCTGACGCGACTACAGAAACTAAAACTTTATAATGGAAAGACTTTAGCGAATTTTACCGAAGACAATGTAAAAGAACTTCGCAAAGAAACAACGCGTGAAGGCCTTGATGGTATTTCACCCCGTTACATTCAAGATAAGCTATCAAATGCTTTAGTGTTAGCGCAGCAGATGAATAAAGGTTCAGTAAACCCTTTTATGGTCATGAATGAACTTGATAGCGGTCTTAAGCATCACTCTTTATTGGCAAACGAAGATCTGAAGCAAGAATATAAAGAATTGCTAGGTATCGTAAAGCAAGAATACGAAGAGATTATTAAATCGGAAGTGCAGCGCGCGATCAGCGCTGACGAAGGGGCCTTGCAGCGTCTTTGTGCTAACTACATCGATAACGTTAAAGCATTTACGCAAAAAGAAAAGGTGCGTAACCAGTTTACCGGCTCAGATGAAGAGCCGGATGAGCGTCTGATGCGCGCCATCGAAGAGAAAATTGAAATTCCGGAATCGCGAAAAGATGATTTTAGACGCGAGATTATGAATTACATTGGGGCGCTGGCGATCGATAACAAAAAATTCAATTACAAGATGAATGAGCGTCTGCATAAGGCTCTTGAACTTAAATTATTCGAAGATCAGAAAGATAGCATCAAGCTGACCTCATTAGTAAGTTCCGTCGCCGATAAAGACACTCAAGAAAAAATTGATATCGTAAAGTCTCGCTTAATTAAAGATTTTGGTTACGATGAGATTTCTGCGACCGATGTACTTCATTACGTGGCAAGCATCTTTGCCCGTGGGGACGTAAAGAATAAATAATGGCAATACGCGAAGACCAAAACCGTTTTAAGGGTATCGTTAAAGGTAAAGTCCGCGATGATTTTAGAAAATACGTTACGAACGGCGAGCTGATCGGAAAACGCGAAGATGAATATGTGAAGATTCCGATGCCGCGGATTGATATTCCGTCGTTTCGGTACGGACCCAAAGAAAAAGAAAAGGGCGTGGGCCAGGGCGACGGCGAAGCGGGCGAAGGCCAAGGTCAACCCGGCAATGGTAAAGGTCAGGCCGGCGAACAGCCAGGCGAGCACATGATCGAAGTTGAAATTTCGATGGATGAGCTAGCCGATATCTTAGGTGAAAAGTTAGAACTCCCTCGCATTCAATCTAAGGGCTCTAAAAATATCATGACCGAAAAAAACCGTTATTCAGGCATCGCCCCGGTTGGGCCTGAGGGTTTAAGAAAATTTAAGCAGACATATAAGAAAGCTCTATCACGATATATCTCTTCAGGTACGTACAACCCGGATGATCCCGTTATTATTCCTATTCGTCGCGATTACCAATACCGAACCGTTAAAAAAACTCAGCAACCGCAAACCAAAGCGGTCGTCATCTACATGATGGACGTATCGGGATCAATGGGTGACGAGCAAAAAGAAATCGTTCGCCTAGAATCTTTTTGGATCAATACTTGGTTGAAGAAACATTACAAAGGTTTAGAAACTCGATTCATCATTCATGATGCGGCCGCCAAAGAAGTTGACGAAGACACGTTCTTTAAAACCAGCGAATCGGGTGGAACGTTGATTAGCTCGGCTTATAAACTGTGTCAGCAAATCATTCAGGCTGATTATCCCACTAGCGAATGGAATATATATCCATTTCACTTCAGCGATGGCGATAATTGGAGCGGCGAAGATACCCGCATTTGCCTGTCGTTATTAAAGGAATATTTCTTACCGAACGTAAATGTCTTTTCTTACGGCCAAGTTGAAAGCAAATACGGCAGTGGCCAGTTTTTAAAAGATTTGCAAAAAGAATTTTCGGATGATGACCGGCTGACCTTAAGCCAAATTGAAAATCGCGAACGAATTCTGGGTTCGATCAAAGATTTCTTAGGTAAGGGCAAATAGAATTTTAGCAGAAGAAAGGCAGTTCCATGGCTAATTTGACATTAGAACTTGAAGCCGAACGAAAAAAGATTTGTCAGATCGCGAAAGATTGCGGTTTAGATTTCTTTGACACCATCTTTGAATTAATTAATTACGATCAAATTAGCCAAATTGCTTCGTACGGCGGTTTTCCGGTTCGCTACCCTCACTGGAAATTCGGAATGGAGTACGAACAGCTTTCTAAATCTTACGAATACGGTCTTTCAAAAATTTACGAAATGGTTATTAATACCGACCCTTGCTATGCCTACCTAATGGAAGGTAATTCCATGATGGACCAGAAATTAGTAATGGCCCACGTTTACGGCCACTGTGATTTCTTTAAAAATAATGTGTGGTTTTCAAAAACTAATCGTAAAATGATGGATGATATGGCGAATCATGCCACGCGCGTGCGTCGTTACATTGATCGACACGGCTATGAAATTGTCGAAAGGTTTATAGATAGTTGTTTGAGCTTAGAGAATCTAATTGATCGGCATAGCATTTTGAACGGCCCGCAAAAATTTACCGAAAGTAAACCAACGGCTAAAAATGATGACTATTTATTTAAAGTCGAAAAATCGTACATGCGAAATTATATCAATCCACCCGAGTACGTCATGCAGCAAGAGCTGAAGCAAGAAGAGAAGCGGTTGCAGAAATCAGTTTTTCCGGCCGCTCCGGTGCGCGATATTCTTTCTTTTTTAATTAACTACGCGCCCCTAGAAGACTGGCAACAAGATATCTTAACAATTATTCGCGATGAGTCTTATTATTTTGCCCCGCAAGGTATGACCAAAACTTTAAACGAGGGCTGGGCTTCTTACTGGCACTCCCACATGATGACTCGCCATATACTAAATGACTCAGAGATCATCGATTTCGCCGATCACCATTCAGGTACCACGTTTATGCAAATGGGTGGCTATAACCCTTATAAGGTCGGCATCGAGATGTTTCGCGACATTGAAGAGCGTTGGGATAAAGGCCGCTTTGGCCGCGAATGGGATGAGTGTGACGACGTGAATGAACGCAAGCACTGGAATAAAAATACTAAGCTAGGTCGTTCAAAGATTTTTGAAATCCGCAAAATCTATAACGACGTGACTTTTATTGACGAATTCTTAACCGAAGACTTCTGCGTACGTAATAAAATGTTCGTCTATAAGCTTAACAAAGAGACCCAAAAGTTCGAAGTTGATACTCGTGATTTTAAAGCAATTAAGGCGCAGCTATTATTTCAAATGACGAATTTCGGGCAACCGATCATTAAGATTGAGAACGCAAATTTCGAAAATCGAGGCGAATTATTGCTTCAGCACGTCCATGAGGGTTTAGACCTACAACCGAACTATATGGACGCGACAATGAGAAATCTTTTTAATCTCTGGAAGCGACCCGTGAATATGGTCACGATCATGGATAACGAGGCGCAGCTTTTCAGATTCGACGGAAATGAATATACAAAACACAGTCTACAAAATGAAAAGTCTTCGGAGCCAGGCACGCAGACAGAGTTTCCGAAGATCTAATTGCTAGATTTGAAGGGGAGCTTTTTTGTCTACTAAAGATCGCGTGCTTGTCTATTCTACAGATCCGAAAGATCAAGAAATCTTAACAGGTAAAGCCGAAAAAAATAAAGAGCTCGTGCGAGTAAATGAGCTCGTTTTGAAAAACAATTTCACATGTATATTCCGAATTGAATCAAAAGGACGAGGCGGAAAAACCGTTACCGTAATTGATCAGTTGCCAGCGCACGAAACTTTTATTAAAGAGTTAACTAAAGTACTTAAGTCCAAATGCGGAGTTGGCGGCTCATCTTTCATTAAAGATGGAGTAGGCACAATTGAAATTCAGGGCGATAAGCGCGAAGCCATTAAGAAGATTTTTGATAGTAAACAGATCAAGTATAAAGGAATGTAGCGTGAAGAAGATTGCCATTGTTGATGATTTTGAAGAAAGCTGCCAGCTAATGAGCGAGATACTAAGCCCCTATTTTACCTGTGAATATATCTGCCAAGCTGAAAAAGCCTTAGATTTCATCCAAAAAGCTAAGCCTGATTTAATATTAATGGATTATAAAATGCCTTTTGTATCTGGCGTTGAACTTTGTAAAGTTATAAAAGAAACCCCAGCTTTAAAACATATTCCCATCATTTTTATTTCAGGTGCAGTCACTCCGGACGAGCGCATTGAATCCTTAGAATCGGGTGGCGATGATTTTATTTCGAAACCGTTCCATCCAAAAGAACTTTTGTTACGGGTCACTAAGCGCCTTAAAGACTACAGTTTCACGACAATGGGTATAATCGAAGTTGGTAATTTGAAGATGAACCTAAGCTCACGGCAATGCTACGTGAATGAAAAAGAAGTCACCTTAACGCCGAAGCAATTTGAAATACTTAAGTTGCTAATTGAAAACAAAGCGCAGTTAGTTTCACGCCAATCATTTATGGATGAGATTTGGGGACACGCCGAAGTTACTCCACGTAACGTTGATTCACAGATTAATTACTTAAAAAAGAAAATTGATGGATTTGTTGGAAATATTACGGCCGTACCAAGTTACGGGTATCGTTTAGATTTAAAGAGCTAAGAGTTTCTTTTTCTGCGAAAAAAATCTTTTAATAGCTGACTGCTTTCATCAGCTAACACTCCACTGGTAATTTCAAACCGGTGATTTAATTTTTCATGACAAGATAAATCAGCAACGCTTCCTAAGGCGCCAGCCTTCGGGTCGTGCGCCGCAAAGACCACGCGTGCGATTCGAGACTGTACCAAGGCGCCCGCGCACATAAAGCAAGGTTCAAGAGTCACATACAAAGTACAATCTACCAGGCGCCAGCTACCCCGCTTTTTACAGGCTCTGTGTAAGGCAACTAGTTCAGCGTGACCTAACACGGTGGTATGGAGCTCGCGCGTGTTAATGCTTTGGGCTAGCACTATGCCATCTTTATCTACAACGATGGCTGCAATAGGTACTTCGCCTTTAAGTTGGCTTTGACGAGCTAGCTTAAGCGCCTTTTGCATCATTTTTAAATCGAATTGATGCTTTGCATTAGCGAGCTCATTCTTGAGTGTCATTTTAGGGTCCCTTTGCTATACACTGCTTATTTGATTTTCATTCTGCGATCAAGCCATTTGATCTGATCGCACAGTCCACATTGTAAGGCGGGTGATAACAGTGGCATTAGTTAAAATTAAAGACGGAGAAAGCTTCGAAGGAGCATTCCGCAAATTTAAAAAATCTTGTGAAAAAGCAGGAATTCTTTCTGAAATCAAAAAGCGTGAGCATTTTGAAAAACCAAGCGTTTCAGGAAAGAAAAAGTCGATTGCAGCCCGTAAGCGCGCTAATAAAAAAACTCGTCGTAGTTGGGGCGAGTAAGCCTTAACCGTATCTAGCCATTGATAAAATTTCTTTTTGATTTTTTAATCGAATTTTATTGATGGCTGGTTCTTATCTTCTCAATAGGAAAACCACTCATGGAAATTCGTGAAAAAATATTAGCCGACATTAAATCTGCAATGATCGCTAAAGACTCTATTAAATTAAACACTCTTCGTTTTTTAAATTCAGCGATCAAAAATAAAGAGATTGAATTAAGACCAACACCACTGGCTGTCGATGACATTATGGGCGTGATTAAAAAAATTGTAAAACAACGTAAAGAATCAATCGAACAATTCACAACTGCGGGCCGTCAAGATTTAGTTGATCAAGAGTCAGCCGAATTAAAAGTGATGGAGGCATATATGCCTTCGCAAATGTCTCAAGAGCAAGTTGAAAAACTTGTGGTCGACGTGATCGCCGCTACTGGCGCTAAAACCGTGAAAGACATGGGCACCGTCATGAAAGAATGCCAAGCGCGTTCGGGTGGCCTAGCGGACGGTAAAATGATGAGTGAAATTATCAAAGCGAAACTTGCTTAATTAGCTAATCGCCTTTTTTAATTTAATAATTAATTGTCGTAAAAAAACGGAGACTCATGCGATACCCACCCGAATTTGTAGATCGTGTGCAAGAAGCCAATAATATCGCGGATATCATTGGCCAATACACTCAATTAAAACAAAGCGGCAATGGCTACATGGGGCGCTGTCCATTTCCGGATCACGCCGAAAAGACGGCCAGTTTTTCGGTGTCAGAAGCCAAGCAAGTTTATCACTGCTTCGGTTGTAAAAAAAGCGGTAACGTTTTTAGTTTTTTACGTGACTACAACGGCATGAGTTTTCCGGATGCGGTCGAGTACCTAGCCGAGCGCGCTTCAATCTCATTGCCAGAAATTCACAAAGATCAAAATGATCAATTTCAAATTCAGCATGATAAAAAGAAAGCTTTATTAAAAGCCAATAAACTTGCGGCCGAATTTTTTGCGGAGACTCTCAAGCGAGCGCCGAATGATCACCCGATCAAAAATTATATTCAAATGCGAAAGCTTAAACCAGAAACCATCACCGAATTTCAAATTGGTTATGCCCCAAGCGAATGGGAAAGTTTAGCGCAACATTTACACCAAAATAATATTTCTGCGGCCGTCGCCGAAGAAGCAAAGCTTGTGCGGCCTCGCAAAGAAGGTAACGGGCACTTTGATTTATTTCGCGATCGCCTGATGTTTCCGATTTTATCTCCTACCAGCGAAGTCTTAGCCTTTGGTGGACGCATTCATGATCAGGGCGAGCCTAAATATTTAAACAGCCCCGAGACGCCGGTATTTAATAAAGGCCGCGTGCTGTACGGGATTCCACATACCGCAAAATACATTCGCGCCGAAGATGCGGTAGTGGTGGTTGAAGGCTATATGGACTTAGTGTCATTATTTCAAGTAGGTATCCGTAATGGCGTCGCTACCATGGGTACGGCATTAACCGCCGAGCATGCGAAACTTATCAAAAGATTAACCCCGAACGTGATCGTGCTGTTTGACAGCGACGAGGCGGGGCAGCGCGCGGCCGAAAGAAGTTTACCGTTATTATTAGCCGCTGGGCTTTATCCGCGCGGCCTTGTTTTAGAAGAAGCAAAAGATCCTGATGAATTTGTAAATAAATTTGGCGTCGAAGCTTTACAGAAAAAAGTTGCCAGCGCGCCCGAACTTTTTAACGTGGTACTGCATATGTGGATGAGTGATTACAAAGGTGAGGCCTCGCAAAAGGTAAAGCTGATCGACCAGGTTCGGCCCGTTTTTGATGCGATTCCTGACTCAAGATTGAAAAGTCTTTACGCCACCGAGCTTTCTCAACGCATGAATGTCGCAATTGATTGGGTGCGTTCATCACTCCAGAAGCCTATCCAACAGCGCGATTACACCCGCCAGCCCGAGCTTGGTTCGAATGCGGCAAATGCTTCGGAACCTCATAAAACAGAGCTGCCAGAGCCCCGGAAGCCTTTATTTTTGTTATCAGGTTCTTCGCAGGCCGAAATTTTATTACTTCAACTGGCACTCAAGAGTCGTGCCAATTTTGAACAAATCTTGAATCAACCAGGTCAGCAAATCTTAAGCCAAATCAATCATTTAGGTGTGAAAAGCCTGTTAGAAAAAGCTGAGCAAGTTTATAGACAAGACCTCGAGAAGTTTGATAGATTAACCAGTCTGTTGATCGACCATGTCGATAAGCCTGAATTACTTTTCGGAATTTCTTCATTGGGTTCGACTGAATTCGATGAAGAAAAAGAAAATAAAATGATTCAAGATTGTTGTCGTCGCATTCAGCAAATGTTTTTGAAAGAGCAAGTTAAAAAAATTGCTTTAGGCTTCAAGCAAAATGTTGATGAAGTTAAATTAAAAGAAATCGACGGCCTTCAGCGCAATCGACTTTCTTTAAACAAAAACGATAAGTAGTTCTATTTATTTTTTATTAGTAAGAAAAGATAATGTTTCGTGGGGAAAAATGGCAGAAAAAAATCAGAATTCAAAAGATGACAAAAAAATTCTTTCTTTACCAGAGCAAGAGACTTTGGCGAAGGCGGAAATTGAAAAGCTTATTAAGCTTTCTAAAGATAAAGGTCGCGTAACAATCGAAGAAATCAACGAAAGCCTTCCACCAGAAATCGTTGCGGTTTCGGTATTAGACGCTTTCATGCAATCTTTAGAAGCTAACGGCGTTATCATCACTGAACATTCGGAGGCCGCTAAAGCCGAAGAGAAAGAAGAATTTCTTTCTGAAGTTGATGATGACGATGATGAAGAAGATGAAGATAAACCAAAAGCCGCCGAAGACGCAAAGGGAAGTGATCCGGTACGTCTTTACCTTCGCAAGATGGGCTCCGTTTCACTTTTAACTCGAGAGGGTGAAGTTGAAATTGCTCGTCGAATTGAAAAGGGTGAGCGCGAAATCGTTCGCTCGATGTTGTTATCTCCGCTAGGTACTTATGAGATTATCAATTTAGGTAAGCGACTTGATCAAGGTCGTATTAAAGTTAAAGCGATTTTCCGTGGTCTTGAAGATGAAGACACGCAGTACGATGAAAAAGAATATATCGAAAAAATTCATCAGCTGATTGGTATCGTTACCGAATACCAAAACGCAACCGAAAGACATTTCACCGCTTTACGTGACGAGAACATCACTGTTCCGGCTAAAACCAAGGTGATGGATGATTTAAAAATTATTAATGAAAAGTTGATGGCGAATTTTGAGTCGATCAACTTTAATCGTAAAACTATCAACCGCGTGGTGATTAAGTTTAAAAACTTAGTGAACCGCATGAGCACTTTACGTCGTCGCATTAAAGACGGTATCGAAAAAACATTCTCAAAAGATGTGGCTTCAATGATGGAGCGCATGAAGCTGATTGAGACAAATGAAAAAGAATTAACGAAGATGACTAAAGACACTGGCTTGTCATTTGGTCGTTACAGAACCTACGCTTTACAAGCTCAAGAAGCTGAAGTGCGTTTGAAGCGCCTTCACGTTGATACCGCGATGAACTTTCGTTGGATTCAAGAAACGTACACCGCCATCTGGAAAGGTGAGCGCGAAGCCGATTTAGCGAAATCTGAATTAGTTGAAGCGAATTTACGTCTAGTGGTTTCGATTGCCAAAAAGTATACAAACCGTGGTCTGCAATTCTTGGATTTAATCCAAGAAGGTAATATCGGTTTGATGA
Source organism: Bdellovibrio sp. (assembly GCA_014378765.1). Classification (GTDB taxonomy): domain Bacteria; phylum Bdellovibrionota; class Bdellovibrionia; order Bdellovibrionales; family Bdellovibrionaceae; genus Pseudobdellovibrio. The sequence continues at coordinate 24,414 of JACMNA010000109.1, forward strand.
AAGCCGTTGATAAGTTCGAATACCGTCGTGGTTACAAGTTTTCAACGTACGCGACTTGGTGGATCCGTCAGGCCATCACGCGCGCGATCGCCGACCAGGCCCGCACGATTCGTATTCCAGTTCACATGATCGAGACGATCAATAAACTCGTACGAACCCAGCGTTTATTAATTCAAGAATTAGGTCGGGAAGCGACGCCGGAAGAAATTGCCGATAAAATGGATATGCCGGTTGATAAAGTTCGTAAGGTATTGAAAATTGCGAAAGAGCCAATCAGCTTAGAAACACCGGTGGGCGAAGAAGAAGATTCTCACTTAGGTGATTTTATCGAAGATAAGAAAGTGATCAATCCGGCCGAAGCGATTGTAAACTTAAACTTAGCTGAGCAAACTCGACGCGTGTTATCGACCCTAACTCCGCGTGAAGAAAAAGTTCTGCGCATGCGTTTTGGTATCGGTGAAGAATCCGACCACACTTTAGAAGAAGTGGGACAAGATTTTAACGTGACTCGGGAGCGTATTCGTCAGATCGAGGCGAAGGCGTTACGAAAGCTTCGTCACCCTAGTCGCTCAAACAAACTGAAGACGTTTGTCGACGGGTAGTCTTAGAATTGAAATTTAGATAATTCGAAGGGAGATCAACTTGATCTCCCTTTTTTTATTTAATAAACGAGGTTAGGACCGAAACGGGGAGTCTCATTTTTTTCGATCGAAGCTTTCCACTCCGCTACGGTGCCCTTAGATGTGGGCCTTTTCCAAAATTTTAGACAGTCATCGAAATAATTTAATACCGCTTTTTTTTCTCCTTTTTCAAGAAGCTCTTTAGCTAAAGTCATATTGGGTCCAAAAGAGTTTAACTGAGGTGATCCTGGCGTTGCGCCGGCTTTTTTTAGATACTCCTTGGCGCCAGTTACGTCGCCCTCAAATAATTTAATTCGTCCTAGTACAAGGTTACCGTGATGAATTGCGTTTCCGTAATCCCATTTATCTTTAATTTGAGGTGCAAGCTTTAGTAACTGGTTTGCATAATCGCGAGCCTCGGTGGTTGATTCTTTTGATATCGAGTGACCTGCATAGTACTTTGCGATTTCTTCAAGACCATATAGTTGGTGTTCTAAGTCAGGGGCATTCTTTAAAATTTCTTTGCGCTCGCTTAGTGTTTTTTCTTTCAATTCAGATGGCAAAACTTGTTTGGACCCGCAGCCAGTAAATGCGGTCGACAGAGCAGCGCTTAATAGAATTCTTGCAGCTAGTTTTAACATTATGCCTATCTTTCTAACGTAGTAAAAATGTGTTCTAAACGACCCACAAGTGGGGCCGTCTGCGGATTCGCTTTGGCTCGATTGATCATTTCGTAAAGAACTAGGTCATCATTGATGATGCCAATTGATGACATGGGATTATTGGCCGAACTGTAATGCACACGCCACCCACGCGCTTCTCGGTGCATCAAAACCTTCTGGGAAAGATCGTTAATATTTAATTCCATGCTAGCTAAGCTTGCTTCATCAAGTGTTAATTCAACCACACGTTTTGGTTTTTTTGAATTAGCCGCTATTGCTTGCGATGGCGCCTGCGATTGGCTATCCGAGCGCGTTTCAGGTTTTGTTTGTTCCACGGTAATGACTGGAGCCGCGACTATTTTTTTTCGCTGAATTGGCGCTTCCTCGGGTGAATCAGCATCTTTGCCGAATTCCTTCAGTGCCGCGACTTCTTGCGCTACATGACGCTGCCTTAAGTAATACTGAGTGACGATAATTCCTAATAAGAATGCAATTATAATGTAAGTTGTCTGCTTTTTCAGGAAGCCTCCAAGCTTTTGCTTAGATTTATTAAAGTCTTCTCTGGTGGCGCGGTCAACTGGCCTGATTCAGTCGCTTTCAAGGTTTCATCAGTTGAACTCTATTTTCGTTTTTGTTAGCCTGTGTTTCACAGTCAGCGTCTTTGGGGGTGTAGCTTAGTTGGTTAAAGCAATCGGCTCATAACCGATGGATCCGGGGTTCGAATCCCTGCGCCCCTACCATTTTTCTTATGATTTTTGCGTGATATGTATAAAAAATAAGTTCAAGTAATTTCAAATACTTAGAAGTTCACTTATCGTGGAATATTATTTTTGTTATGTCCCGTTATGTCGGTAAATAACGGTATTTGCAATACTTTGTAGTCATCTTGGTAGTTTGCGCCTTTAGTAACTACGGGAATCACTACAGCAAGTTTTAAATTAGTTAACTTTTCAAAGCAAATCTAGTTACTCTAGACCTATGAACGAAATATTAGATTTAGAAAAAATTAAAACCGCAATCCGCGCTTTTTCTAAAGAACGCGATTGGGATAAATTTCATAGTCCAAAAAATGTTGCAACTGCATTGAGTATTGAATCTTCTGAGTTGTTAGAGATGTTTCTTTGGACGAACGAAAACGATTCAAAAGAATTAATGAACAACGAGGGTAAGGCTATTCAAATTAAAACAGAATCTACTTGTTGCAGCAGTCTTAAAGGCAAAACAATGCCATGACTGGGACAGTCTGAAATGGCGAGAAGCAGATTTTACAAACTGGCATAGGTTGAATAGGACATTGTTTTCATTTGTGCAATCGGGGTTTAAACTGCGCCCGTGGAGCGTGAAATAATAGCATTGGTCATTCAGCCAAAAGAGAGTCGACAAGTTTCGGGGCTCATCGGTAAATTTTAAGGAAGAGACGGATACA
>JACMNA010000110.1 GCA_014378765.1 Bdellovibrio sp.
GACTGCGCTTCGGCTTCTTTATCGCCGACGATAATCATATAAGGCGATTTCTTTAACTGAGCTTCACGAATTTTAAAATTGAGCTTCTCGTTACGGCGATCGAAATCGACGCGCACGAATTGTTCTTTTAATTCGGCTTCAATTTTCTCGCAAAACCCGTTCACGCGGTCAGTTACGTTTAGTATAGTGACTTGAGTTGGCGATAACCACGGCGGCATGTGGCCGGCAGTGTGTTCGAGGTACACGCTGATAAAACGTTCGAGCGAGCCTAAAACCGCACGGTGAAGCATGATTGGACGATGCTCTTTATTATCTTCGCCCGTGTATTTTAAATTGAAGGCCTCGGGTAAATTGGGATCAACTTGTATAGTGCCCGTCTGCCAAGAACGGCCGATGGCATCGATGAAATGCATTTCAAGTTTCGGTCCATAGAAAGCACCTTCGCCTGGTAGAATTCCAAATTCCATGCCCATCTCGGTAATGGCATCGCCTAAAGCCTTTTCAGAAAGATCCCAGTATTCATCGGTGCCCATGCGTTTATCGGGACGAGTTGCTAAGAATAATTTATAGTTCGGCATCCCGAGCGTTTGATAAATTGTATTTAGCATTTCTATAAATCGATGAATTTCAGATTTGAGCTGATCCATCGAACAGAAAATATGAGCATCGTCTTGGCAAAATGTTCTAACGCGTGAAAGCCCATGCAAAGAGCCTGAGTTTTCATACCGATGTAAACGGCCAAAGTCGGCCATTCGAAGTGGTAATTCGCGATACGAGTGCTTCTCAGAATCAAACAACAAACAATGACTTGGGCAGTTCATTGGTTTTAAACCAAATTCGCGCTCGTCAGGCTTTGTGAAATACATATTTTCTTTATAATTTTGATAGTGACCAGAGGTTTTAAATAATTCGATATCGAAAACTTGTGGCGTAATCACTTCTTGATAATCGTACTTGTGATAAAGCTCACGGATATAATTCGTGAGTTGATTATATATAACTGTTCCCCGACCCGTAAAGAAAGGAGATGCCGGCGCTAGTTCATGAAACATGAATAGCCCTAATTCTTTTCCCAATTTACGGTGGTCGCGTTTTTTAGCTTCTTCTAATTGAAGAATGTAAGCGTCTAATTCTTTTTTGTCGCCGAACGCGGTTGCATAAATACGCTGTAGCATTGGGTTTTTTTCGTCACCGCGCCAGTAGGCGCCGGCGACCGACATGAGTTTGAAAGCCTTAATTTGACCCGAGCTTTGAATATGAGGGCCACGACAAAGGTCGAACCAATTTCCTTGGTGATAAATACCAACATTGGTTTCACCCTTTTTAGCAAGGTCTTCGATCAACTCAACTTTGAAACGCTCTTTCATTTCTTTGAAAGTCGTAATCGCTTTTTCTATCGGCCAATTTTCTCTGATAAGCGGAAGATCTTTTTTGATAAGCTCTTCCATTTTTTTCTCAATCTTTTCAAAGTGTTCTTCCGTAAAGTTAAACGGAGAATCGAAGTCGTAGAAAAAACCATTATCGATCACGGGGCCGATGGTCACTTTAACTTCGGGCCATAACTCTTGTACCGCGTGGGCCATTAAATGTGCCGACGAGTGACGAATGACTTCAACCGCTTCCGGAGATTTAGTAGTGATTAATTGAATTTTAGATCCATTTTTTAATGGAATTCGAAAATCACTAACCTCTTTTGCGCCATCGATTTTTACACCTAAAGTGTCTTTTGCTAAGCGTGCGCCAATTGAATTTGCTACTTCAAGCGCGGTGGGCTCGTGATCGAAAGTACGGACTGAATTGTCTGGTAAAATAATTTGAATTTCAGGCATGAATTATGAGTTCGACATTAAAATGATGAGAAGGTGGTTATAAACATTAGATTCATAATGGCAGACTTGAGCCCCTTTTTCAAGGGGCATTTGTTTGTTAAATAGGCAGGCAAGCTATTAATATCAGAGCTATTCAGAATTAATACGTAACGTGGTGGTTTAAGGCTTCATGTAAGCGCGGGTCATTGATGGCGACTACATTATTTTTCGTAAAGAACTGGATCATCGTCATAAGAAATAAGCCGGTGAAGCCTAAGAAGATGCCAACTTCCCACAAGCCAAATTGCGGAACACCGTCGAAGAAATTGGGGTAGACCAGCCAATAAATATCTACGTATTGCATGACCAAAATTAAAACCGAAACGGCCATTAGAATTGTATCATTACGTTTAGCGCCACGCGGAAGTAAAACTAAAAACGGAACAATAAAACGAAAAATTAAAAGCGCGAACGAAACGCCCATCCAGCCGTTTAATGATCGCATAATATAAAATTCAGTTTCTTCAGGAATATTTGCGTACCAGATTAACATAAATTGCGAAAACGCAATGTAAGCCCAAAATACAGTGAAACCCTTCATGTATTTAGCTACGTCGTGCTGATGTTCGATATTCACGTAGCCAGAAATCCAACGCGAGTTTTTCATAATCATAATAATAATTGCTAGAACGGCCATGGTCGCTTGAATCGCACCCGCAAAGCAATAGATTCCAAAAATGGTAGAATACCATGTTGGCAATAACGACATCATAAGATCGAATGAAAACATCGTGAAGAAAATTGCGAAGAACGCGATAAATCCGATTGAGTACTTTATGTTCTTATAAGTTAATTCGTGCGCGCCCGTTTTATCTTGCTTTAAAGAATTTCCAACGATTAATCGGCGAAACACTAAACAGCCTACGGCAAATAAAACCACGCGCAAAGTAACAAACCACGGTGCTAGGTAAATGACTTTTCCGCCGGATAAATTTTGCAGTTGATCCGCGTCAGCCCAAACGTAGAGTTTTTTAAATCCAAGAATTAAAATAATTGCGGTGATCAACATCACCGGCATGTAATTCGCCATGGCTTCGGCGAAACGACGAATCGATGCACTCCAACCCGCTTTGGCCGCGTAGTTAAACGCGATAAAAAACATCGAGCCCGCGGCAAGACTTGCGAAAAAGAAAAACGAGGTTAAATAAGAAGTCCACATGCGCTCGGGGTTTTTTAGTAGACCAAAGGCAAAAGTCAAAAGACCGATTCCTAAAAAGGCAATCATGATGACTTTTAAATTTTTAGGGGCCTCAAATTTTGATATTTTAAATTCGTGACTGTGATTCGATTCCATTTTAGTTCCCTACTTATTTTCTTTTTGAAGAGTTCGTACGTAGTTGACCACTTGCCAGCGATACTGCTGTGGAATATGCGATGCATACGGTCCCATTAAGCCTTGGCCCATAGTGATGACGTGATAAATTTGACCATCAGTCCACGCGCGCACTTTGGGTGACCAAAGCGATGGTGGCTTTAAAGCCATTTTTGATCCGACCGATAATTTTTCGCCGCCCTGGCCTTGTTCACCGTGGCAAACCGCGCAGTTGGTGACGTAAAATTTAATTCCAACCTTAAGCGTGTCTTCAGAATAATCTCCTGCGAGTGGATTTTTATTTCCAGTCGCGCCGTCGATATCTTTCGCGTATTTATAAGGCGTGAATCCATAAGGCTGCGTGCCTTCCGGAGGTAAACGCATACCCGAATGATTCGGTGAATTTTCGTCGTACTCTTGCGGTTTTATCGCGGGGCTTTCCATCATGTCTTGAATCAGCTCAACGTTCGGACGACTGTGATCGGTACAACCCGTTAACGTCGAAAATGCTAAAGATCCGGCGGCTAAAGCAATTAAAAGATTTTGCGTAGATCTTTTCATATTAGTACTCCGCCACTTTCTTCACTTCGACTGCGCCCAATTCAGTGAGCATTTTATGAATGCGGTCTTCACCGTAACCCACATCATTTTCAGGAATAAAAATCGCAAATTTATGCGAAGTTAAATCTTTATCAATTGTTGGCGGATCAATTTTCGGCATACTGCAGTGATAGAATAAAGCGCCCACCGAGCAGAGCGCTGCGAATAAAACGGTTAACTCAAACATAATTGGAATAAACGCTGGCAAAGAAAACATTGGCTTACCGCCAACGTTAATCGGCCAATTTGTGACTGACGTGTAATAAACTAAGCCTAAAGCGGCTAACAGTCCAAAGACACCCGCCGCAAAAGTAACGTAAGGAATTGATGAACGTTTGATTCCACACGCTTCTTCCATTCCATGAATTGGGTAAGGAGAAATCGCGTCGAATTTAATGAAACCAGATTCACGTACTTTGTATGCCGCTTTAACAACTTTTGATTCTTCTAGAAATATTCCGGCCATGCCGCCTAAGGTTCTTTTTCGATTTGATGGCTTGCCCATTAGTGAGCTCCTTTATTATCGTCTTCTTTACCAACATTCATGACGGGCTTAATTTCGGCAATTGAGATCGCCGGAAAAACGCGGAGGTAAAGTAGAAAGATCGTAAAAAACATTCCGAACGATCCGCAAAGAATGGCCGTGTCGTACATCGACCACGCGTACTGGCCCCAGTTTGAGGGTAAGAAATCGCGGTGCAGTGAAGTCACCGTGATTACGAAACGCTCGAACCACATACCAATATTTACAAAAATTGAAACGACGAACATCACCGGAATAGACCGGCGGAAATTTCGCTTCCAAAAAATTTGTGGAATAAAAACATTACACGCAATCATGATCCAGTAAGACCAGGCGTAAGGACCCATCGCGCGATTCATAAATACGTAGCGCTCGTAATCGTTTCCTGAGTACCAAGCAATTAAGAATTCAGATCCGTAAGCATAACCCACCATTAGGCCCGTCATCATGATAATTTTATTCATGACTTCCATGTGATCGATCGTGATGTAATCTTTAAACTTTGGAAAACCAATTCGCATCAAACTCATGAGCGTAATTACCATCGCAAAACCCGAGAAGATCGCGCCCGCCACGAAGTACGGTGGAAAAATCGTCGAATGCCAGCCCGGTAAATTTGAAACCGCGAAGTCGAACGAGACGATCGTATGAACCGATAAAACTAGCGGCGTTGAGAGACCCGCCAAAATTAAATAAAGCATTTCATAATGCGACCAGTTTTTTGCCGTGCCTCTCCAACCTAATGAAAGTGCCCCGTAAACCATGTAACGAATTTTATTTTTAGCGCGATCTTTTAGCGTCGCTAAATCTGGAATAAGTCCGATAAACCAGAAAACTGTTGATACGGTCGCGTAGGTAGAAATCGCGAATACGTCCCATAATAAAGGAGAACGAAAATTCACCCACAGTGGCCCGCGCTGATTTGGATAAGGAAATAACCAAAAGTCTAGCCAAGGTCGACCAGTATGAATTAAAGGAAAGATACCCGCGGTCATAACGGCAAATACCGTCATGGCTTCGGCCGAACGCGCGACTGATGTTCTCCATTTTTGTCTAAATAAGAAAAGGATCGCCGAAATTAATGTTCCAGCGTGACCGATACCGACCCAGAAGACGAACGTGATAATCATCGTTCCCCAACCGACCGGGTGATTCACCCCTAGTAATCCCATACCGGTCGAAACCACGATCGCGATTGTTAGGATGTAAAATATGAATAAAGTTTTTGCGCCTAAGAATAAAGCCATCCAACCTTTCGACGGGATGGTTTCTACCGGTTCACAAATATCATCGGTGATTTGTTTTAATGTTTTATTGCCAAGCACCAAAGGGACTCGTCTCATCGGATTTGAATTCATACGTGACCTCCCTCGGGTGGCGTAACTTGATTTTTATGTTCATCTCCGTGAGCTTTTGGTGCTGTTACCAAATCATTGTTTCTAATTTTTGATAAATAACGAATCGCGGGTTTTGCGTACCACTCTTCAAGTAATGCGTAAGCACGTGGCTCAGCTTTAAATACTTTTGAAACGCGCGAGTTATCATCGTTTAAATCACCAAAAACAATTGCCGTCGTCGGACACGCGACTTCACAAGCGACTTTGATATCGCCATCTTTCAATAGACGACCTTCAGATTTAGCGACGTTCTTACCGACTTTAATTCGTTGAACGCAGAATGTACATTTCTCCATAACCCCGCGCGGACGAACCGTCACTTCAGGATTCAGCGCCATGTGCATTGGTTTTTCTATTAATTTTGCGTAATTGAACCAGTTAAAACGACGAACTTTGTAAGGACAGTTGTTCGAGCAATAACGAGTTCCGACGCAGCGGTTGTAAACCATTTCGTTCAAGCCCTCTGAGCTATGAACGGTCGCGGCCACCGGACAAACCGTTTCACATGGAGCATTGTCACAATGTTGGCAGGTGATCGGTTGAAAAACGGCTTCAGCGTTAGCTACATCACCCGTATAATATCGGTCGATGCGGATCCAGTGCATTTCACGGCCCTGCATAATATATTTTTTGCCGACGACGTGAATGTTGTTTTCGGATTGGCAAGCGATCATACACGCCGAGCAACCCGTACAAGAATTCAAATCAATCGTCATGCCCCACTTGTGTCCACTGTATTGGTGGCCCGACCAAATTGACCACGTATGGTGCCGATGAATATTGGCTTCTTTATTTTGTTCGTAATCTTTATTTGTTGCCGTTACAACAATCTGACGGCCTTCCATTGAATCATGACCTTGCGTTGTAACTAGATCGTAATGGCCACCCGCTTTTTTGATTTCAACTGGTAAACCGGCAAACAAAACTTCGTCATTAACCACTGAGGATAAAATGTAAGCGTCTTGGCCAACTTTATTTCCGACTTTGCCGGCCATCGTGCGGCCATAACCAACCGCAATTGCCACCACTTCATCATGTAGGCCCGGTTGAATGTGCGCAGGAATTGTTATTTTTTTGTCTCCAACTTTTACTTCAACTAAATCGCCTTCTTTTAATTTTAAATTTTCTGCGGCTTTTATTGAAACACAAGCGTAATTGTCCCAAACAATTTTGGTAACTGGGTCTGGTAATTCGTGCAACCAAGCAATGTTCGCTAAAGTTCCATCACCAATTTGCACTTTTTGATAAAGCGCCAATTCGTAAGGGCTTGAAGCCGTTTTCTTTTTGATGTTTGTAAAAGCGTCACCACGGAATCCGCGTGCACCGCCGCCACTGGCCTCTTCACCAACCATGCCCTTTTGTAAAAGGTCATTCCAGAAAGTTTCGAAATCGCGGCCCGACGCATGTTTAGAAAACATTTCTTCTTTAGTGAAAGCGCGCAAGTAATCGTAAAATGTTTCGTAAGTAATTAAGCGCTTCGGACCCACATTCGCTATAAACGCCCAAGTCATCAATGATAACTGAAATGATCGGGTGTCGTACATCGTGCGAATTAAAGGTTGGTGGATCGAATACAAACCGCCATTAAATTCGGCGTCGTTCCAAGTTTCTAGCTGGTGATTATCAGTCGCGATGAAGTGCGCCTTCGCCGCCGTTTCGTCCATGCGTTCGCCGGCGTAAATCACCGTATTTACTTTGTTAAGCGCTTCTGCAAAACCTAAGTCTTTAGTTAAAGCGTAGAGCGGGTTCGAGCGGTAAATGATTAATGTCTTAACCGCACCCTGATTCATCTTCTTTACGAGCTCAGTCATATTCGCATAAGAAGATTTAAGTCGCGACATTCCTTGCTTAGCCACAACCGTTTTACCGTCATTCCCTAATAAAGAATTTAGAAAGTTAACCGCAATTTGTAATTGGTGAGAATCGGCCGTGCGGGTCTGCAAACCACCGGCAACGACGACTGATTTGCCGGCGTTGTTCCATAAATCCATCGCCACTTTTTTGAAAGCTTCAGGATTTAAACCCAATTGCGCCGCTGCATCTTTGAATGGAGTCAGCGCCGAGCCCGTGCTCATGCCGCCACCGTGTCCTGCCGCCACGATTTCGTTAATCAAACCCATCACCACGGTTAATTGCTGTGAGGGTTTAATTTTAAAACGAAGATCTGCATTAGCGGCCGTTAATGAATACGTTGAATCAAATGAAACCATGCGAGACATTTTTTCGATTTGTTTTCTTCCGTTTGCATAATCGCGGGTAAAACTAACCGGACGTAGCCAAGTTCCTAAGAAGTCGGCGTCGATTGATACGATCATCTTTGCGTCTTGAAAACGGTAGTAAGGAACGACTGCTTCACCGTAAGAAGCGCGTTGGCCTTCAGCGATATCATCGTTAGAAATTGGTTCCCACACAACATGCTGCGAACCAAAAGCTTTTCCGAAATCGTCAATCACCGCTTGGGTTGCGGGTGAAGGAATATTTCCTGATAAAATATATACTGAGCCTTTTTTTAGTTCTTCGACCACTTTTTTATCTAAGTCTTCCCACGAAGTACTAACGGTTTCTTTATTCGTGCGTTTTTCGTTAAATAAATTACGGTGCGGAGCTTGTAATCTTTCTGGATCGTAAAGTCCTAATAGCGAGGCCTGACCGCGAACCGAAACGGCGCCGTGATTATAAAGATGATCGGGATTACCTTGAATGTGAGTCGGTCTGCCTTCGCGAGACTGCACTCGTAATCCGAAACCTTCTTGCCCGTCAAAATAAGTTGAAGAATAATAGTTAGGAATACCAAGCGTTACTTCTTCGGGCTGATTAACGTAAGGTACAATTTTTTGCACCGGGCGACGGATACAACCCGCGGCTCCCGTTAAGGCCATTGAAGCACCCATCAATTTTAAGAACTCACGACGTGCCCATTTATCGCTGTCGCCTTCATTTAACGATTCTGCGCGAAGTGGTGAAGACATAAACTCTGTGCTTAGTGATTTTTGAAATTCAGGCGTATTATTTAATTCATCAAATGAGCGCCAATAATTTGTATGGCGCTCAACCAGCGGACGATTTTCAATTTGATCATTTGTTATTTTAGCAGCCTCGTGATCATGGTTTTCGTTGTTCATATGATCTCTCTTTTAGTTGTGACACGTAGTACAGTTAAGGGGCGCTTTATTTTCTGGTTGACGATGACAGTTCACGCACCAGCCCATTGATAAATCCGAATATTGATAAACTCTGGCCATAGTTTCGATCGGTCCGTGGCAGGTTTGGCAGTTTACACCACGCTGAATGTGCGCTTGGTGATTAAATAAAACGTGATCAGGCAACATGTGCACGCGTACCCATTCGATTGGTTTATTATCGGCGTAAGCTTCGCGAAGTTTTTTAATTGGTTCTTTATCGGTCGCCACTTGTTGGTGGCAATTCATACAAGTAGAAAGCGCTGGAATATTTGATATGCGCGATCGTTCAACTTGATTATGACAGTACGTACATTGAATTTTATTTTGGCCCACATGCAGCTCATGACTGAATGGTAGGGGCTGTTCGGGCGCGTAACCATTATTGTAGCCAATACTTGTCTTCACCCGCTGCTCGGCGTTTGGCGAATCCCATAGACAACCTGAAAAACAAAAAGTCGAGATCACAATAATCCCGACCAACACTTGTTGCAAAAAACGAAGTTGCATAAACATCCTTTTTCTTACGCTTGAAGACTTAAATTTAAATGGAATTTCGTCTTCTTGTCACGGAGCTTTTTGAAAAGCAAATGAGAAAGCATTAATGAATTCGCATCGTTAGCTGCAATTTCTTTCAGCAAAGTAAACAAAATAATATCATTTCGTAAACGAAAAATAATTAAAAATACGCGCGCATGTCACGCGCTTTTAAAATTTAGAATTGGCTCTAGGCGGGTTTCTGCAGTCGATTTGTTAGGTACGCGTAGAGAACAAAAAGTAAATGTAACAATACAAATATAGAGACGTATTCAATGCCGCCGGCGCCGAAACCATACGAATGGAGCCCTGCGCCAAGAACGAAATTAACCCCATACCAAGCCATGATCACTAGGCTAAATGTTATTACTCCTGAAGCGAGGGTTCCAAAATTCTTAAGCCAACCCACTAAGCGGGCGTGCAAAACGACGATGTAGCCTAAAAGTACAATTAAAGCCCAAGTTTCTTTTGGGTCCCAACCCCAGAAGCGGCCCCAAGAGTAGTCAGCCCAAATTCCGCCTAAAATAATTCCAGGTGCTAAAAACCCGACGCCAATTTGCATGGCCCGGTAAACGCCGGTCGTGATTTTTTGAATTCGATCTTCATATTTTTTTGCATCGATGACGTAATAAATTAATCCTAAATCGCCAAGGCCAAATGCCAACAAAAATGCGGCGTACGAAATTGAAATCGTCATGACATGCACAATCAACCAGTAATTACTTCTTAGGACGGCTTCTAGCGGTTGCAAGCTCGGGTCTAAAATTGCCGGCGCGCTGTCGGCGATGACCAGCGCAAAAAGTCCCATTAGACTTCCCGCTAAAAGCATCACTCGGAATTTATAAAATAATTCTAATACAATTGAAAATAAAACAGTTCCCCACGAAGCCCACACCACGGTTTCATACATATTTGAAACCGGCGGACGCTCGGCCAAGTAGACTCTAAAAATAAACCCTAACGTATGAATAGAAAATCCGGTTAACAATAAACCCCAGGCAATCGCCATACCCTTCGGAGCGTTTCGAATCCACAAGTAAAGTAGTACTAACGCCGATAATAAATAAAATAAATACGCGATTCGAAACGGATGAATATCGTTATATAAGACTTCTGTTTCAACTTTACTGGTTAACTCATACTTGGCTGGGTCAGATTGCTTCGCTTTAGCTTGAAAATGAGTAACCGCTGCATCTAGAGCTTTTTCAAGTTGAATTTTTTGTTCAGCGGTGGTGCTACTTTCGGTTTGCGCGCCTAGGTAATTTGCGACGGCTTTACTAATTTCTAAAAATGAAGTTTGCGCCTCGGGCGGCAGTTCGGCAATTGAAAGCCACGTGTCGGAATTAGGCACCGGATATATTTTTAACAAGCGACCCGAGGCCATTTCGCGAAATAAAATAAATTGGTTTTCAATTCTTTGCAGCGCTTGATAAAAAGGGGTCAGCTTTTCTTTTGATTCTCTTTTATTTTGTAAGTCTTGCATTAAATTCGAAAATTTTTCAGATTGAAAAAGCTGCTCGCCCGTAAAATGTTTTTGCTCTTTCGGTAAACCTAACTGCGCTAATAAATCGTGATGCTTAACTTCAAATAGCGGGCGTTTCGCCCAGCTTTCGGGGGCCAGCATCCAAGTTAAAACTACCCACTGGGCTTCAACGGACGGCTTACTTTCGCTTTCTTTGTACGTTTTTTTTCCGTAGATGAGCTCTAAGGTTTCTTTTGCAAATGTATCAAAGGGCTTAATTCGACCCGCGTCTTGAACCGGTAAATAACGAAGTCGATCACCCTCTTTGGCCCGCGCTTGAAATTGAAGGCCCAATAGAATAGTTAGAAAAAATAAAAATTGCTTCATACTGCCGTTCTCCGTTTACGTCTTTGGTAAAAAAGCCAAACAATTCCGAGTGAAAAAATGAGTGAGCCTAAATATTTTATTGGGCGACCCGGATCTTTATTCACCGAAAAAACTGAGGCCGTTGGTTCGCCCGTCACTTCGTCTTCTTGAAAACTGGCTTGGTAAATTGTGTAGCCGTTGAATTTTAGCGGTTCGTTCATCGAAATCAATTGCTCAACCGGAATTTGCGCGGGCGATTCATCCCCTACCCGCACGAGGCTTGCGTACTCCATGGCTTTTTTTGTACCCTGGTATCGAATGACGTCAAATTTTTTTAAAAAAATCGGGAAACCTAAATCAAGGCGTCGATTTTGGTAACTAAGTAAATACGCCGTTGAATTTCGGAAAATTTTTACGACGTCATTTAGTACGAGCCATTTTTCTACGTTTTGATTACGAATGCGAATGGCCGATGATGTTAAAGGTGTTGGACGTTCAAACGGAGTGACTTCGAATTCTTCGACGGCCTTAGGTAAAAAATCTAGCAGTCTTAATTCTAAACCCATCCAGCCCGTCGCAACGACGTCACCAATTTTGATCGTGCCCGTTTTAAATGGCTTTTTAATCTGACGGTGGAAGATGGTGTATTTTAAATGATCTGCGTCGTATGGAGTAAGAAAGATTTCATTGCCGCGGCCGCCGGTTTTAGCTTCACGGACCGCGCCTAAAAACACTTGGGCCGGACCCAAATTAAAAGTCGCTTCTTTGTCTTTTTTCGTCTGCGTGATTTGCTGCACTTGTTTAACGTTGGCGTTCATTAGTTGAAAACGCACCGAGGCACCCGCTAAAGGCTCTTCGGTTGCTTTTACTTTCGCTTGCAGCCGCGCGTATTTGACGTACTCGATCACTTCAATTTGATCTTCGCCGAGCTCGACTTTAAAAGGTTTTTCTTTTGTAGGAGGGTTATTAAAAAAATCAACCTCGCGGTCGACGATTTTTGAATAGCGGTCGCCGTCGAAAGTCGCATAGACAACCAGATCCGTTTGCGGCACCGAGATAAAATTATTTTTGCCATTTATACCCACGCTGATTTGTCCGTCGAGGCCGTATTTATACGTGATGAATCCACCAAATATGATCACGATAATTCCCGCGTGCACGGTGATAAAGGGGTAGTGATTTAATTTCCATGGCCAGCGGTCGATCACGACCACGGTTAAATTATAAACTAATAAGCTTAAAATCGCCCACATCATCCAGCTATCAAAAACAATTTTTTTTGCGGCGAAGGCATCGTACTGAGATTCGACGATTGTGCCCCAAGCAATTAAAATCGCAATCGACGCAATGACCGGAATTCCCAATTGAAATGAACAAGAGAATCTCCAGAATTTATTGAATTGTTTATTTTTAAAAACCATAACGTTAAACTACTTGGCTGGTCTAAGATTGGCTAGGTTTTAACTTCGGCAGTTCAGACTTAATATAGCTAACGGCTTGAAATATTTTGTTTTGCACCTGCTCGTGCTCTGGTATTATTTTTTTTGTTTTTTCATTCATGTAAAGTGCCCGATTTAGCTCAACTTGAATGGCGTGATGACCTAATTCGGGACGACCATATTGCTCGGTAACGCGGCCTCCCAGATATGGCCAATTGTAAGCGACTTTAAAACCCGAAATTGTATATGCAGCAATCACCAGATCTCGAAACGTAGCATCGCAACTTTTCTGACTGCAGTCGCTCACGACGATATCGGCACGCAGCTGACCCGGGTCACGGTGCATTTTGGTTCCTATAGATGGCATCGAATGGGCATCGATATGATAAATATTTTTAAAACCTTTTTGCTGAAATAATTCGTAGTAATTTCGAACACTTTGATGAAAAGGCTCGTAGATTAATTGAGTTAAATCACGATGAGTTTTTGCACTCATCGGGGTGGGCATTAATTGGATTCCACCTTTAGTCATCACCCAGTGATAACCATCGGTGTGAGTACCGGCTTTTTTGGGTGTGCCCTGAACAGCTTGTTCATCGACGTCGCTAGGCACGCGATTTAAATCAACCGCGTAACGATGCCACTCAGTAAGTTGATAAGGAATTTCTAATTTTGTTAGCGCGGGTTTGTATAGAACATCTACGTATCGGTCGACATCGGCCATTAATATTTCTTCGGGTAATGATGCTAACCACGGGGTTTCGGTCGGCACTTTTTCACCGGCGTGCGGAATCGTAATAAAAAAGGGAACTGTTTGACTCATTGGTGTCCTCACTATGAAATAGTTCTATGAGAATCTACACAAAAACTGGTGATAACGGCACGACTCGTCTGGTCGATGGCGAATGCGTGCAAAAATTCAATCCCCGCGTGGAAGCTTACGGTTCAGTGGATGAGCTTAATGCCAGCTTAGGTGTGGTCCGAAGCCATTTGTTAGATTCTAAATTACCTTTTATAGAAATTGAAGCCTTGATCGCTCAAATTCAAAGCGAATTATTTTCGGTGGGCTCCTTATTAGCCACAGGCGACGTTGAAGTTTTTAAAAAACTTCCCGCGATAGCGGATACGCACATTGAGCAACTTGAAAAATGGATTGACCACTACACCGAAGGGCCGGCCGAATTAAAAAACTTTATTTTACCTTCAGGCCATTTAGTAGCTAGCCTTCTCCACGTCAGTCGTACCTCTTGCCGAAGGGCCGAACGGCGCAGTAGCGAAATTATGGCCAAAGAAAATCATTATCAAAATGTTTTAATTTATTTAAACCGCTTAAGTGATTTGCTATTCACCTGGGCACGCTGGGTGAATTATAAATCCAACGTAGCCGAAACAATTTGGAAAAAATCATGAGCGACGCTGGGCTTAAGTTGCGTGAAGCCACTAGTGAAGATTCGCAAAAATTAAATAACTTTTTTATGTCGATCCCCACGCACGGGGCCATTGAAATTAAAATCGGCCGCGAGCAACATTTTTTTTCGTTTTACCAACGCCTGGGTCTTACCTACAAGACCTATATTCTTGAGGACGGCATCGAGATATTGGGTACGGCCAGCTTTTTAATGCGCGAATTGAAATTTAAAAACCGAACGCTACTTTTAGCGCAAGCATGCGACCTGCGAATTTCACCCAACCGCCGGGCCGTTTTATCGTGGTCAAATTTTTTTCATCCGTTATTAGAAGAAGTCCGTATGAATGAAAAGTGCGACGGCTTCATCACTTCGATCAATCAAACTGAATCACAAGCGATGAATGCATTTATTCGACCAAAATTAAAACGAGCGCACCAACCGCTTTACTCGCTGGCGCGCTCGTACAATCTAGTTTCCGTACATGGTTTTTACCCTTGGGCGGCGCGTGCGAACCGTAATATCACCGTGCGCCCATTTAAATCTTCCGACAAAGAAAATTTATTAGCGCATTTGAAAGCGTTTTCAAGTCATTTCGATTTTTTACCAGTTGAAGCCCATGATGATTTAGCTGATTTTATTAATCGATCGTTACTCTATTCTTGGAGCCAGTTTTTAATTGCTTTTGATGCCGACGATAAAATTATTGGCTGCGTGCAACCAATCAGTTCAAGTTTACTGCAAGATTATTTTCCGCAAGAATACGATCCACAGGCACACAATTTTCGCCAGTTTTTAAAGGTTACACAATGGTTAAGATTTGGTCGCCGATTAACAAAGCCTTTTTCGCGCACGCAAAAACAAGAAGCATTGCATTTTCGATTACTTCATTTCTTATCGGCCGCGCATCCCGAGGTTTTAAAGGCGCTCATTAAGGCCAGCTACGATACATCAAAACAGAATGAGTTTTTAATTTACGCTTACGAAAAAAATGATTTTCGCAAGCGCCCGCCCCGTGGAAGTATTTTTGCCGAGATTCCTTACGGACTGTACTCCATCGAAACAGATGGTCGCGATATTTTACCCGAGCTCAGTCTACTGAACAGCCGCTCAGCTTGGCTTGATTTTATTTGGTTTTGATTTGTTGGTTTTAGCTTGGCGGAAATCAGGAATGCAAATGAATATCGGCTTTAACGCCTTCCCAAAACCAATTCAGCTTAGGATCTTGGGAAATCATGTCGTGCAGTAAACAACTGCGAACTTTTAATTGAATACGTAAGAAAGATTCAAGATCATCAAAACCCGGTCCGATCGTGACCACTTGAATTTCTTCTAGCGTTGCAAGCTTTACGAAGGTCGCCGCTAATTGTGAAAAATCGACGTAATCTCGTCGGCGAATGATTAAATCGGGCTCGATGCCTTGTCGGGACCACCGTTCGAATAAGGCCGCTTGAATTAAACTTTTTAAGCGAAATTTTTGATGGTAATTAAGGTAATTAAAAACTTTTTGATCCATCATTGCGATGAATAGATCACAATTAAGAAATTCTTTTTGATTATCACGCAGACACTTAATGATTTCAGGAATACGAAGCAACGATTTGCGTATATGCAAATCATCTATGAGTGCTCCGTCCGTGAAGTAGATGACCGTCATGGTCTCTGTGTTACTCATCTAGATTAAAGAATAGCAGGCCTAAAGGTTGGATTTCTATAAAATTAACTTGAATTGGTCCAAAGTCTAGAGGCCAGTCCAGTCCGGTCTAGATTTAGTTAAAATGCACGTTTCGGCTGCCCGAGACCTAAGGCTATTGATATTCTTTATATCGAACATGAAATTAGGAAAATTCAACTTAAAGCAAAGCAACAAAATTTCAAAAATCGCGCTGTATGCGCTCCTTACTTTTATTGCTTTTACGATCGCCGACCTAACCATTATTCATTTTCGCGACCGCATGATTCCGACCGAGGCGCCGCCTAAAAAAAATGTTAAATTCATGCCGCCGCCTTACGTCGACCGCAGCCAGTTCAACACCATTACCAATCGTAATCTTTTTTCTTCGACGGGCGTTATGCCTGAGGCCATTACGGCGCGCAAAGATTCATCACAACCGGGCGAAAATGCCGACCCAATTCCATCACAACTACCGCTTAATTTAATTGGCACGATGGTGCATTCAAATCCGGCGAAATCAATCGTGGCGGTTGAAGTTAAAAGTAAAAATATTTCGGGTTCTTATTCGACGGGGGCCGACATCGAAGGCTTAGCCCGCGTTGAGAAGATCGAGCGCAATATTGTTTTTATTCGTAATAATAATACGGGTGCCCTCGAATATTTAGAGCTCAATAAGGCCGGCAACAAAGTATCTTTTGATGCTTCTAAAGCCGCGGCCCCTTCGGCTGCCAAAGGCAATGACGTAATCTCAACCGGTAACAATGTTTTTCAAATTAAACGCTCTGATTTATTAAAATACACGAACGATCTTTCAAGTGTGCTCATGCAGGCGCGCGCGGTTCCGAATAAAGATCCAAATACCGGCGAGATCAATGGTTTTAGAATTTTAGATATGCAACCTGGCAGTATTTACGAGCAGTTGGGTTTAAAGCCGATGGATGTGCTAAAGGGCGTCAACGGTGAGCCAATTGATAGCGTTCAAAAAGCGATGGAAATGTACAACACTTTAAAAAATGGAAATCAAGTTAAACTACAAGTCGAGCGCGCGGGTAAGAATGACACCTTCACGTACGACGTGAAGTAATTGATGACTATTTTAATTTAACAATCGAGGTTTCAAAAATGGCCTTTCAAAAACAAATTATTTCATCGGCGCTTGCGGTAAGCTTGCTGTTTTCATTACCAGCGGTCGCACAGTTTGATGATTTTCCACCGCCACCTCCGGTTGAAGATTTCTCGAACGCGCCGCCGCCTCAGTCAGCGGCTCCAACGCCTCCAACCGTTACACCAAGCAATGGGCCCGCAGCCGCTTTTCCGCCGGGACGGCCCGCGGCTGCGCGTGGCACTCCGGCTCGCCCCGCTTCAGGCGAGCGCGTGATTGGCCCAACGGCTAAGAATAAATCGGGCGTATTAACTCCCGGGCAAAAAAGTAAATTTTCAAAAGCAGGTCCGGAAGATATTAATTCTGAAAATTTTCCCGAGACAATTGAATCTTTCGATTTTCCGAACGTCGAGATCACTGATATAATTAAAGCGATTTCGGAACTAACAGGAAAGAATTTTATTATCGACTCAACCGTTCGCGGTAAAATTACGATTATTGCACCAAGTAAAATTACCGTAGCCGAAGCTTATAAAGCATTTTTATCAGCACTTGCCATTAACGGATTTACGATCGTTCCTAGTGGTGGTTTCTTGAAAATTAGAAACGCGCGATCGGCGCAGCGAGATAATATCGATACTTATTCTGGATCGTATTATCCCAATTCAGATCAAATGATTACTAAGATCATTCACTTAAAACATATCTCGGCCGACACCGTTCAGCAGCAGCTCAGGCTTTTAACTTCAAGCTACGGCGAAATGTCGCCGTACACGCAAACCAATTCACTAATCATTTCAGACTTCGGGGCAAATATTGATCGCGTGATGAAAATTTTAAACCAGCTTGATGTGCCGGGCTTTGAAGATCAAATTGAAGTGATCGGTATTCGCTATACTAAAGCTAAAGATATTGCCGAACTCATCGATAAGGTCGTTAACAAAGGCGAAAAAAAGCAAAGTACGGCCGGTGGTTTCTCGTCGGGCGTTCCCCGTTTTACGCCGCAAAATTCTCGTGGTGGCAGTGGCGGTCAACAGGGCGCCAATTACTTTTTAGTTTTTCCGGACGATCGCACTAACTCTTTGATCGTTGTAGGAAATCGCGCCGGAATTAATCGCGTTAAAAAATTAATCTCACAACTTGATTTCAAATTTAAGGGCACCGAACAAGGTGGCGTCTACGTTTACTACGTTAAATACGGTGAAGCTGAAAAAATCGCGCAGACTTTACAAGAAGTCGCCAAAGACGCCGGACCCAAACAGGGCGCAAGCGCTTCGGGCGGTGGGTTAGGTCTTGGTATGGTGCAGGGCCAAGCGGCCATTCGTGAAGGCTTATTTGGCGGCGATGTTTCGATTAAGGCCGATAAAAATACCAATGCATTAGTGATTTCGGCCAGCAAAGAAGATTACGAAAAAGTTTTATCTATTTTAGGAAAATTAGATATTGCGCGCGATCAAGTTTACGTCGAAGGAATCATCATGGAGATGTCGCTGCTGGATGGTTCTAGCTCAAGCGGCGGTTTAGTTCAGTTTAATAAAGAGGGCGGAAAATCAGGCTTCGTCGCTAACAATAATGACCTCGTTGATATTTTAAGTCCGTTAGCGGGAGCCGGCAATGCCATCTTAGCTTTCTCGCAAGGCCCGATTGAAGTTAAAAATCCACTGGGAGCAACCGGAACTTCGCCGGCCACGGTCACCGTGCCGAGTTTGCTTGGATTTTTAAAATTCATAAAGAGCTTCGGTAAAACAAATATTTTATCTACGCCGCAAATTACGGCGACCGATGCGCAAGAAGCGGAAATTGAAGTGGGCGACCGCGTAGTTACTGGATCTAAAACGACCGGCGGTGGAACGGCTGGAGCCGCCATCATCGAAGAGCCAACTTTTGAAGATGCGACGATAAAAATGACAATTAAACCTTTTATTAGTCCAAGCTCAGAAAATATTCGCATGGAGTTCAAACAAAACGTAAAGCAATTAATTCAAGGTAAGGTTCCCGCGAAGTTTGCCGATAAAGCGGCGGCGTTAGCGACGCGTTCAATTAAAACCATGGTCAACGTGCATAACGGCGACACGGCCGTTATCGGGGGATTAATTCGCGACGAACAGTCTGAGTTAACGAAAAAAGTTCCGCTTTTGGGCGATTTGCCCATTTTAGGTTGGTTATTTAAGGGTAAAGAAGTTTCGACGAATAAAATCAACATGGTGGTCTTTTTAACTCCCAGAATTATTCGTAACCAAGAAGATCAAAGAGTTTTATTAAATTCAAAAGCGCAAGAGCGGCTTAAATTTATTAAGCAACAGGGTGGCAAAGATCCGTATGGATCAACGATGGATAAAGTGTTAAAACGTGAAGCGCGGGTTCCACAAAACGTGCAACCCGTAAAAAGGTAGTTGATGGCTCAATTAGATGTGTCGAATGTTTTAGCGAAGGCCACGACGCTTTCGGCTGATCAAATTAAATCGGTTTTGCAAAACGCCGCGGTGTCGCAGCCCGTTTCGGTGGGCGAAACCTTGAGCCGCAAAGATTACGCCTCGGCCGATGATTTGGTGGCCGACCTTTGCCGCGAGCTCAGCGTCGATTACATCAAAGATATTCCGGTGAATGATATATCGTCAGACTTAATCAGAAATCTACCGATCAATTACGCGAAAACCCAAGGCGTTTTACCATTTCGCGAAGAAGCCGATTCGGTCACGGTGCTTACTTCAAATCCGGTCAACACCAAAGCACTCGATGACCTCAGAGTTATTTTTAATAAAAGAATTAAACCAATCGTTAGTACATCGCAAAGAATTCAAGATGCGATCAATCGCGTATATGAAAAAAGCACCGCGGCGTTAAGCGGCCTAGATGAAATTGATGAAGACGAGATGGATCTTGAAGACCCCATTATCGACTTACTTGAAGCGGGCGAAGACGACGCGCCGGTTATAAAACTAGTGAACTCAATACTTTTTCGCGCGGTGAAAGAAAAAGCGTCCGATATTCACATGGAACCTTACGAAAAAGATATGGTCGTTCGTTACCGCATCGACGGTATTTTATTTGATATTTTTAAACCACCAAAAAAATTACAGAACGCAATTACCTCGCGAATTAAAGTCATGGCGAATTTAAATATCGCCGAAAAACGCTTGCCGCAAGATGGTCGTATTCCGCTAAAGGTCGGCGGAAAAGATATCGACATTCGTCTTTCATCAGTGCCCACAACTTTTGGCGAACGCATCGTTATGCGTCTGCAAGACAAATCAAACCAAGTTCGTGAACTACACCAGCAAGGTTTTTCGGAAGAAACATTAAATACGCTTGAAGACATGATCACCCGCTCGTACGGAATTGTGATCGTCACTGGCCCAACCGGTTCGGGAAAATCAACCACGCTTTACGGGGTGGTGGCGAAATTAAATAAACCCGATATTAATATTTTAACGATCGAAGACCCGGTCGAGCAACGCATTCACGGCGTCGGCCAAGTACAAGTGAACTCAAAAATAGGTCTCACTTTCGCTTCGGGTTTAAGATCATTCCTACGTCAAGATCCCGACATTATTATGGTGGGAGAGATTCGTGACTTAGAGACCGCCGAGCTTGCAATCAATTCATCGTTAACGGGTCACTTAGTGTTATCGACCATCCATGCGAACGATGCGCCCGGCGCTTTTCCACGTATGATGGATATCGGCTGTGAACCCTTTTTAATTGCGACGTCAATCTTAGCCGTACTAGCTCAGCGTTTAGTGCGCGTGCTTTGCCCGCACTGTAAAGTCCCGTATCAGCCCAGTGATTTCGATCTACAAACTTTAAGTATCACGCGCGAACAAGCGAACAGCGCCAACATTTGTAAAACGAAAGGTTGCGAACATTGCGGCCAAAAAGGTTATATTGGTCGAACGGTCATCGCCGAAATATTACCGGTCACCGATG
This sequence comes from Bdellovibrio sp., assembly GCA_014378765.1. Taxonomy (GTDB): domain Bacteria; phylum Bdellovibrionota; class Bdellovibrionia; order Bdellovibrionales; family Bdellovibrionaceae; genus Pseudobdellovibrio. The sequence goes on from JACMNA010000110.1 coordinate 20,794, forward strand.
ATATTCGGTCGCTCATCATGCAGCGTAAAGATGGTAATACAATTAAGCGTCAAGCCGTGGCGAACGGCATGAAAACTTTCCGTGATCATGGCATCCAGAAGGTCTTAGCCGGAATTACGACGATCGAAGAACTGGTCACTAACACGCAGCTGGATATTTAATTATGCCCATATTCGAATATAAGGGTTTAACTCGCGACGGAAAAAATACCAAAGGGGTCATTGACTCTGAAAATTTGCGGGCCGCGCGCATAAAATTAAAAAAAGACGGTATCTTCGTTGTTTCAATTATCGATAAAAAAAGAAAGGCTGTCAAAAAAGCTTCATCCATTCGAATTCGCTCTGGCTCGGTCCCCGTCAAAGATTTAGCCCTCATGACTCGGCAATTAGCGACATTAATTAAAGCGAATATTCCGCTGGTAGATACGCTGACCGCCGTGGCCGAGCAGGTTGAAAATCCAATTCTATCAGAGGCTGTTTCGGACTGTAAGAACATGGTCAACGAGGGTCAGTCTTTACATAAAGCCTTAAGTAAGTACCCACAAATTTTTGATAAAATATATATTTCGATGGCGGAAGCCGGCGAAATGTCGGGAACGCTCGATGTGATTTTACTACGATTAGCCGAATTTACCGAATCACAGGCCGATCTTCGTCAGCGCATTACGTCAGCTATGACCTACCCGATTATTATGCTGGTTGTTATTACCTTAGTTATTTTTGGTTTGTTCACCAGCGTCTTACCCAAGATTTTAGATATCTTTGCGGGCTTTCCCGATATTCAACTGCCGTGGTACACGCAAGTCGTGGCGTCGGTCAGCCAAGTTTTCGTTCAATATTGGTGGGCTTTCGCGGGCTTCATTATTATCAGTATTTTAATTTTTCTAAATTGGAAAAATTCTAATGAGGGCCGAAAAACCTGGGACGCCCTTTCACTGAAACTTCCGTTGATTGGCGATATCATTAAGATGGTGGCCGTCGCCCGCTTTACACGAACCCTTGCGACACTTCTTACGGGCGGCGTGCCAATGCTTAACGCACTCGATATTGTTCGAAACGTAGTAGATAATCATGTGATTGCCAAAGCTGTTGATGACGCCAAAAGTAATATTGCCGAAGGGGAATCGATCGCAGGGCCGCTGAAAAAGTCAGGCCATTTTCCGCCGCTAGTCGTTCACATGGTTAGCATCGGCGAAAAAACCGGAGATTTAGAAAATATGCTAACTTTAGTTGCTGACGCTTACGACTTTCAGGTGAAGTCAAAAGTTGATTCCATCACAAGTTTACTGAATCCCATCATGACACTTTTAATTGGCGCGGTTGTTTTTATCATAGTAATATCGATCATCGTTCCGATGTTTGAACTTACTTCAAAACTTGGATAAGATAAAAAAGATGAAATCTATTACGATGCGGGAGAATTTATGAATTTTAAATATTTAAAGCTGGTTAACCGAAAACCATTCACGAAGCCTGGCCAACTGAATAACAATGGTTTTTCATTAGCCGAAATTATGATCGTTCTTGTTATTATTGGCGCCATCATGGGATTAATCTTACCAAAAATCCGCGAAGGCCAAGATAATTCTAACGTGCGAAATTCAAAAATTAAAATGTCCGAAATTGAAAACAAGGTTAATGAGTATTTATCGGAGTGCTCAAAGTATCCTAAGTCGCTTGATTTTTTAGTGACCGATACGGCGGATTGCAAAAACTGGACAAGTAATAAAAATTCTAAAAATCTTTTAAAAGACAATTGGAATAATGATTTCGTTTTTGAAGCGACTGACAATGGTTATAATTTAAAATCGCTAGGTAAAGATAAAAAAGAAGGTGGCTCGGGGCCCGAAAAAGATTTTTACTCTGAAGGCTCTCAAAGTAACCAAGAATAACAGGGGTTTAAATGCCACCTCAGCTTAACCGCGGAGCACGTCAATCGGAACGCGGTTTTTCATTGATGGAAATGGCCATCGTTTTAGTTATTATTGGGGCCGTAATTGCCATCGCCGCGCCCCGCCTGTTTGATAAAAAATCTGAAACCAGAAAAGTTTTTCGCGAATTTATTTTGGCCGGCAAAGACTTGCGCAGTAAAGCAAAGTTGTATGGCACAACCTACCGTTTAGCCTTTCAGTTAGATGCTGGTCAGCAAAACTGGTGGGTCGAAAAATCAACTCGCGTAACCCTGATTGACAAAAAGAAATTCGAAAATGAACGTAACCAGTCAAAAGAAACTTTTTTAAAAGAGGAACCAAAAAAACCATCTGATTTTCAGCCCGATACCACCATTTTTAAAAAGAAACAGGTTTTACCGAAAGGTTACAGCTTCAAACACATTGAAAGTGGCACGCAAGAAGTTGTTTTAACGGAAGGGGTTGCCTACATTCATTTTTTTCCGCAAGGGCTCATTGAAACTTCGGCCATTCAGATTGAAGAACCAAAAAAGAATATTTGGACCCTGGTTTATAATCCAATTACCGGCCATTCCGATATTATTCCTGAGCCAAAATTATTAAAAGATCTCGCCAGGTAGGCCGATCATCGCTAAGATTATCTATAGATGCGAAAAAATAATAGAAACGCCTTTACGTTAATTGAAGTTGTTATGGCGATGGCCGTAATGGCATCGGGCCTTTTTATTTTGACGAACTCATGGGCTGGTACTTACAGCCGACTTAAAAAAACGCAAGTTCAGGTGCAAATGGCAGCCTTACTTGAACGCAAGGTCACCGAAATTGAAAGACAGTATAAAGGTAAATCACTTGATTCAATCCCCGATGAAGAATCAGATGATTTCGGTAGCGAAGTGCCCGGATATTCGTGGAAAATGAATTCAAAAAAATTAGAGATTCCAGATCTATCCGCGTCGTTAGCTAGCCAAGAGGGCGGAACCGATTCAACGATGATGATGATCATGAAACTTTTTACCGAGTATTTATCTAAATCAATAAAAGAAGTTAAAGTTTCAATAATCTTTAAAGAAAAGAAAAAGCCGGTCATGGCCTCGGTGACTATATACATCGTCGATTACGATCGCCCGCTGCCCGTACCGGGTGCGGCCGGAGCCGGCAAATGAAAAAAAAATCAGGCTTTTCTCTTTTAGAAGTGATGCTAGCGATTACAATTTTATCAACGTTATCGGTTTTATCGACTCAAGCGATCAGCCGGGCCTTGAAGGCGCGTACAAAAATTCAGGCCGAGGTTGATGACGTCTCATCCTTACGTGATTCAATGCGAATCATTCGCACCGATTTAAATTTAGCATATCACCACCGCGATTTTGAAAAAGAAATCAACGACATCGTGGCTAAACCAAAAGCCGCTAACACGGCGCCGGGCGCGGCCCCGGTTCCACCGCCGCCGCCACCAACGGCGCGTAAGACCACTCGAATTCCCCCCGACACGCATTTTATGGGCGAAGATTCAAAAATGAATTTTGTGACCATGAATAACGGCCGCATGACCGCGAACCTTTTGCAGGCCGATTTTATTGAAGTGGGGTATTCATTACGCGATTGCCGCAATTTATCGAAGCCCGATCAAAACAGTCGTTGCCTTTTTCGACGAACGCAATCCGTGTTGGATGATGATGTTTCAACCGGGGGCCAAGAGGTCGCAATGTTAGAAAACGTGACTGAATTTAAATTGCGTTACATCGGCGGTCCAAAAACTGAGTACGTCAGCACTTGGAATTCAACCAAAAATGGCCAAGATGAGGAAACAAAAAATATGTATCCCGATGCGGTCGAAGTTTCACTAACCATTGAGGGCAACGTCGAAAAAAAGAAGCGCGTTTATTCGATGCAGTTCGTGATTCCAATTCATTTTCCTAACAACCCTGATAAACCCGCGTCTAAAAATGCGACGAATCCGGCCGGCAACCAATGAGCTGGCGGCAAAGACTTCGCCATAACCCGTTAGGTCGCAAGCAAAAAAATAAAGGCGTCGCTTTGCTAATGGCGATTACGTCGCTAATGTTTATGGTGTACATCGCATCCGAAGTCACGCACGACTCGGCTATCGAATATATTGTAAACTCGCAAGAATTGAACCGACTTAAAACTTATTATGCCGCCCGAAACGGAATGCAAATTGCGCTGTTAAGAATTAAATTATTTCAGCAGGCTAGTAAACTTTCATTGCCGCCCGGCTTCGCCACGCAATTAGATCAAATCTGGAAATTTCCCTTTGCTTGGCCGTTACCGATTACCAGCGAAATAAATGCGGTTGATCGCGATACCATGAAAGACTTAATGGCCGGGTCGCTGATGGACTCAAGTTACAGTCATTCAATTGAGGATGAGGGATCTAAAATAGATCTGAATGACTTAGCCTCCCCGTCTAAAACTTTGCGTGAAATTACGCACAAGCAAATTTTAAACATATTTGAACAAAAAGTGGAATCTGATGAAGAGTTTCGTCGTGAAAATCAGAGCGTTCGCTTTGATGAACTGGTTAATAGCATTACGGATTGGATGTCTGATTCTGAAACAACGGCGGCGGGTGGCCAAGATAAGCGTTCTTTTTTTTCAAGCCTGGGTAAAGACTATCCACCCAATCGCGGGTTTCGTACGGTTGAGGAAGTACGTTTAGTGCCGGGCATGACCGAAGAATTTTTTAACCTCATTGCACCGCGAATTACCATATACGGAATGAAATCAATTAACCCGAATACCGCCACAAAAGAGGTATTAAAATCACTTGATTCAGGCATGACCGACGAGGCAGCCACTGAAGCCGTGGCCCGGCGTGAAAATCCAGATAAGGGTGGACCATTTAAAGGTGATGGCGATGCGTGTCTGGGCGATTTTAAAACTTTCGTTGAAAGCCGTGGCGCCCGTTTAACAAAAGAATTCGATCAAACACCAATGATTTGCGATAAGGTTATCAACTTTAGAATTAAGGCGACGGGTATCGCCGGATCTGGGCGCCAAGCCATGATGACAACAATAACTGCCGTCGTCATTGACCTGAACAAATCAGCGCAACAAATTAAAACTTTCTTGGCGAAAGAAAAAGAAAAAGAGACTGGCGTTAGGCCACCCGCGCCTCCGGCTGGACAAGCGTCTAGCCCTGCGGATCCTCTTCCCAAGGGACCACCCCGTGTCGTATACTGGACGGAGAACTAGACCACGTATTTTATGTTTAGTTATGTTCGTTAGTTTTGTTTTTGTCACATGGAAGGGGCAACATGAGATCGATCGGTCTTGATATCGGTGAATACTCAGTAAAAATTGTTGAGCTCGTCCAAAATAAAAAACTAATTGTCATTAATCAACTTCAAGAAAAGGTTTTAAGTCCGGACGGATCCCCGCAAGACAAAGAATTAGAAGCCATCGAGTTTGTACGCGCTTTTTTAAGTAACGGCGACTACGCGCAAGCCCGTTGGTCAATGGCCGTTCGCCAAGATCAAGTCACCACTCGATTTAAAAATTTTCCATTTTCGGACCGAATTAAAATTCAGAAAAGTCTGTCGTTTGAAATGGAAGAAGAAATTCCGTTCGATGCCGACAATTGCATTTTCGATGCAAAGGTTGTTAACACGCAAGGCTCCACTTCAGAAGTTTTAGCCAGCGCGGTCCCTAAAAATCATATCCAAAAATTAATCGACTTAGCCGATAATTTCGGAATCGAATTGCAATTAATTTCAATCGAAGGTTTAGCCTTTGCAAACTTAGTTGAAGACTGGGAACACGTCCCGCCTAATTTGCCAAAAATAGATCTGGAACTCAATGAGGCTGAAAAACCATTGAAGCATGTGCAAGTGCTCTTAAACATGGGTCATAAAAAAACTTTATTTACCGCCTACGAAAATAATCGTTTGATATTTGTACGTAGCCTTTACTGGGGCGCCGACCAACTTATTCAAGAAATAATTAAAAAACAAGAAATTACGCGAATTGAAGCAACCCGCACTCTGCAAACGCAAGGGGTTTTGTTATTGAACAAACAGGGCGCAAGCTTTGAACAAGCACAGATATCAAATACTTTAAGTAAATCTTTACGCGAACTGGTGCGCGATTTACAAATGACGTTACTTGAATTAAAAAGCGAACTGAATGCTGAAATTGTGCAAATTAATTTTACCGGGGGCTTAAGCTTATTGCAAAACCTAGGCGGATTTTTAACGCAGCACTTAGAAGTAGCCTGTAACCCAGTTTCACTTTTGCAAAATTATTCGACTTCAATCGCGCCATTCACGACGCCTGAAAATCAATTCGCGGTTGAGACCCGTTTTGCCACGGCGGTCAGCCTGGCGATTGAAGGTTTCAAACGGCCGCGCAACCCGCCTACTAATTTACTTAAAGGTGAATTTGCAAAGCAAAATAATCAATTTAAAATTTTATGGATGCAATGGGGACGAGTCGCCCAAATCGGCGCTGCGGCGCTGTTCGTGCTATTTATGTGGACCATTTTCCGCGATAATTTTTCATTAACCCTGGTAGAAAAAGGCGATGAAGCCCTTTCCACGCAAGCCCGAAAAATGGCGAACTTACCAAAAAAGCAAGCTAACGAATCGGGCGTTAAAAAATATATAAAGCAAAACAAAAAGAAAGCGGCCGACCTCAAATTAGTGGCGCAAGTCGCGCAAATGAATTCGGCGTTAGAAATTTTAAAAAAAGTTAGCGAAAGTTCGCCGCAAAAAGAGCAAGTTAAAATTGACTTAATGTCTTTTCAAGTGCGCGATGATTTAGTACAAATGCTGGGTTACGCAAATTCTCCGAAGGATGTTAATTTATTGACGCAAAATTTGAAAACTCTGGCAATTGATGGCGTGGTTAATCAGGGTAAGGCCAACTTGGGCTCAGTTCCTAACCGCGTAGCGTTTAATATTTCGTTTAAAGCTGATCGAGGGTTAGTTAAATGAGTGCCTTAGAGAATATTGCCGATCAATTTAAATCTTTAGGCGCCCGGCTTCGTCAACAAATTCAAGAATCGGCCACTTACACGCAAGCGCTTGAACGGTATCAAAGTTTAGAGCCTCGCGCGCAAAAAATAACTTTAGCATCGGCCCTAGCCGTCGTTTTATTTATTATTCTTTTCTACCCGCTGTCGTTATTTTTTACTTCTCAGCAGGCCATGACAGTTTACGAAGAAAAACGCACCCTCATGCGAGATCTTTTTCGCACGTACCGTGAATCCTCGGCCCAGCCAAGTATCAGTATGCCGCCGGGTTTCGAAACGCTTAAAGCTAGCGTAAACACCATCATTCAAAACGCATCGCTACTGCCCGAACAAATGGTGGGCGTCATCGAAGGCAGCGCCGAAGGAAAATTAATTCCGGCCAATTTAGTTAGTCACGTTTTAGAAGTCAAATTAGCAAAACTTAACATAAAACAAATCGTTGATATTGGTTCTTCCATGGTTGCCATTTCTGAAAGCGTTAAAATGAAAGACTTAATGATTACGGCGCACCCCCAAGACACCCGCTACTTCGACGTTACTTTCAAACTTTACGCCCTGAATGTGCCAGCACCCCAGGTTGAATTACCGCCTGAGGCCGAAAAACCACAAAAGAAAAAAACCAAAAAAGAAAATTCCGAGGGATCTGACGAATGATTATGGATAGCGTTGTTCGCTTTTTTCGGTTTCTAAACGTGCAGAAATGGAAAATTCTGCTGACGCTGACGTTAGTGTTTTGGTTTATCGTTTTATTATTTCCTTTCAATGATCTAAATGATTTGGTAACTAGCCAAATTTCAAAACTAACAGATAAAAACATTTTTGTACAATTTGATAAGTTAAGCGTTAATCCATTTCTGGCTACGGTTACCGCCGATAAAGTTTACCTCGAGACGCCCCAATTTTCTAATATCACGAGCGAACGATTAACCCTTACTCCGTCAATCACCGCGCTACTGGCTAGTAAGCCGGGTGGCAAAATGAAGGCCGAAGGTTTTTTAAAGGGCGAAGTCGAAGTCAGTTTAGCGCCAATGTCCAAATCAGAAACGGGCGCCGAACGCTCGCGTATTGAAATGAGCGGCCAAAACATCAGCCTTAAAGAATTTCGCGAAATGGCGGGGTTAAGTTTTCCGCTTAAAGGCCAATTGCAGTTTAGTTCGCAAGCCAATGCGGATTTAACTTTTACCGAACAGCCTGAAGTCGACATTAACATGATCATTAAAAACTTTGAATTGCCACCGGCCAGTATTTCGCTGCCTGAGTTTGGACGCATGAATTTACCCGAAATAAAACTCGCGTTAATCGAACTTAAAGGCCGACTTGCGGGCGGAAAATTTTTAATCGAAACCGGCAAGATCGGCACCGCCAAAGATGAGTTTTACGGCGACGTTAAAGGCGACTTTAACCTAACCTTGCAAAATGTTGGCGGCCAAGTTGTGCCGGTGCTAGGCGCGTATAACATCTCGTTAGACTTACGTTCAAACAGTCAGTTTAAGGAGCGCGCTAAATTTTATTTAGGATTTCTTGACGGTTACAAAACCGATCTACCCGGAGGCGGAGCTCACTACAAATTCCGCATGCAGGCCGCTGGCTCGGGCATGACACCTCAGTTTACACCGCTGCGATAGCAGCAAGTTTCACAGCTTGCGTTAAAGCTTAGTCCGTAATCTAAAACATGTTAGACATCTATAGCCCGTAAAAGGCTTCGGGCGTGCGCTCCGTTTGTGCATATAGTTCATGCAAATCAGATTCACTGATTGACTCATTGGGCACCCAAAAGCAAAACAAAGAAGGAGGGTATATGTCTGGAGTAAATAAAGTAATTATCGTAGGTCGTTTAGGTCAAGATCCCGAAATGAAAGCGGTCGGCCAAGGCGCCACTGTCACGCGATTAAATGTAGCCACTAGCGAAAACTGGATGGGTAAAGACGGTCAAAAACAAGAGCGTACCGAATGGCACCGCATTGTAGTTTGGGGAAAGCTTGCCGAAATTTGCGGTAAGTATTTAGCAAAAGGTCGCCAAGTTTACGTTGAAGGACGCTTGCAAACTCGTTCTTGGGAAGACAACGGTCAGAAGAAATATTCGACTGAAATTGTCGCCAACACGGTTCAATTTTTAGGTACCGCTAATAACGAAACTTCAGCTAATTCGGGTGCATCGGCAAACCAAACTCAAGGTGGAGCTGATTTTAACTTTGCTGATTTCGGGCCTGAGCCTGCTTTCAATCAAAGCGAAGATATTCCGTTCTAACGTAATAGCTAAAAAATTGCTAATTTTAAAATTTTTAGCGCAAAACAAGCAAAAGGCCTTTTTAAGAGACAAAAGGCCTTTTCTTTTTTTAAAAAGCTCTACACAATAAGGGCATGGTTAACTTGCGAATCACCCTCTTACTATTAACGATCGCCCTTCTTCCCCAATGCACAATTTATCGATCGCCCGATCGAAAAGAATTTGAATCCGAATCGGCTACTTTTAAAACTCAAAATTTAGTTCCCCTCGGTTGCTCGGCCAATAGCGTTCGACCGAAGGCTGACTCCTCTCGTTTAATCACGATTGCCCGCGGTGAATCTTCGCCTGATGCCCGATTCTTATGGGAATATAAAATTGCAAATGTTTCTGTTTTTGAAAGTGATAACCTCAAAGGAGTCTACTGTGTTTACGCAAATAATTAAGTTGTCTTTGATGTCGCTTTTAATCGTGGGAACTTCGGCCGAAGCCGCGCGGGTCGTTCAATCAAAAAATAACAAAGTCATGATTGATCTTGAAGGCGAAGAAGCCACGCCTCAACAAGATATTAGCTTATATAATGCTAAAAATAAAA
>JACMNA010000111.1 GCA_014378765.1 Bdellovibrio sp.
AACCTTTCTAACTCCCCAACTGTTTTTTCGCCATTAGATAGATGGCAAAGCAAAAGAAGTCTTTGCGGATGCGAGAGGGCCCTTAAAACTTGCGCAACGGTTTCACAGTTTTTTTTCATATCACTAATTGAAAAAATGGCTTGCTTTTTCATATTATTACATTATAATATGATTGTATACTCGTTACAAGAACTAAAGTTAGGAGTTTATCTTGAAGCAAAATTTTCTTTTTCAACAACTTTATGAAGATCAAAGTTCTACCTTTACCTATCTTTTAGCGGACTCTAACACTAAAGAAGCCGTACTGATTGATACGGTTATTGAAACTGTAGATCGTGACCTAAAATTGATCGAAGAACTTGGTCTTAAACTAATTTACGTTCTAGATACGCATATACATGCTGATCATGTGACGGGTGCCGGCGAAATTCGTAAACGGCTTGGAATTAAAACGGCCGTACCCAAGAAAGCTAATGTGCCTTGTGCAGATTTAAACCTTTCCGAAGGAGATGAAATTAAATTTGGTGAATTCACGATAAGTACATTGGAAACGCCGGGGCATACCGATGCATCTTTAAGCTTTTATTGCGAAGATATGGTTTTTTCAGGTGATGCTCTGCTTATTCGGGGTACCGGGCGAACGGACTTTCAAAGTGGATCCGCATCTGAGCTGTATGACAGCGTTCACAAAAAGTTATTCACGCTTCCGCCCTCGACGACTTTATACCCAGCCCACGACTACAAAGGTTTTACTTCTTCAAGTATTGCAATGGAAATAAAACACAACCCGCGCGTCGGCGGTGGAAGAACAAAAGAACAATTTATTCAAATTATGTCAGAGTTGAAGCTTGCTTACCCTAAAAAAATTGATCAAGCCTTACCCGCCAATTTTTCTTGTGGCACAATAGGCAAAGACTTAGGCGCAGAGATTAAATATAAAAATATTTCTCCTAGTGAACTGCAGAATCGTTTGGGTGCATCACTTCTTGTCGATGTTCGTGAAAACGATGAATACACGGGCGAATTAGGGCACATACAGGGTTCTCATCTTATTACTCTGGGTGAAAGTCTGAAGCCATTTCTTGAGGGCTATAACCGAACCGAAGAAATAGTTTTTGTCTGTCGCTCTGGCAATCGTTCGGCAATAGCCTCGCAGTTAGCGGTCGAATTAGGTTTTGAGAAAATTTCTAATCTTGAAGGCGGAATGCTTCGATGGAATGAATTGAAATTTCCCGTTAAGAAATAGGAAAGGAATTATCATGAATGAATACGTAATGCCTCTTTTCGGTGGCGCCCTCATAGGACTAGCTGCTTCACTTATGCTTTACTGGAATGGAAGAGTAACCGGAATCAGCGGCATCATCTACGGGGCAACGGTCGCACCTAAGAAAGGCGACGTTTCTTGGCGGTGGTTTTTTATTTTTGGAATGCTTTTTGGAGGATTATTACTAAAAATATTTCTCCCGCTGTCGTTTGTCGAACCTTTACCAACAGCTCATTGGACACTTGTCGTTGCCGGATTGTTAGTTGGATTTGGAACCGTGCTAGGCAGTGGCTGCACCAGTGGTCATGGAGTTTGCGGAATTAGTCGACTCTCACCGCGATCTTTAATTGCTACTGTCACATTTATGGTCGCGGGAATTATGGCCGTGGTGCTGTTTAGAAGCATGGGTATCTACGAATGAAAAATAAAATTGCAGCATTTTTTGTAGGTCTGCTTTTTTCATTAGGGCTTGGTATTTCTGGTATGACTCGGCCGTTAAAGGTTTTTGGCTTTTTAGATATTTTCGGAAACTGGAATGCTTCGCTTATTTTTGTTATGATTGGTGCAATTGCTGTTCATTTGGTGACGTACAGAATTATTCTTAATCAAAAGTTACCACTTTTTTCAGACCAGTGGCATTTGCCCACGAAAAAAGAGATTACGCTTCCGCTTGTGATTGGTTCTTTTCTTTTCGGTGTGGGCTGGGCACTGGCCGGTTACTGTCCTGGACCGGCGCTGACTTCACTTTCAAGTTTTGAATTTCGCCCAGCACTTTTTTTTGCAAGTATGATTTTTGGAATGTTTGGTTTTAGATTATTAGATCGTCAATTTAATTTTAAGAGGTAGCAACTGGAATATATAGGTTACCTAGCCGCTATCGTGATGGGAATAACCCTTGGCCTTATTGGTGGAGGTGGATCCATATTAACGGTACCAATTCTAGTTTACTTTTTTTCTCAAAATCCACTTGTCGCTACCACTGAATCACTCTTTATTGTCGGTATGACGGCACTTTTTGGCGCGTTATTAAGTGCGCGCAAAAAACTTGTCGATTACAGAACGGCAGCACTGTTCGCAGTTCCTAGTTTTGCGGGAGTTTTTATAGCAAGAAAATTCATTTTGCCGAGAATTCCTGACGTTATATTTTCTTCTAACGACATTGTGCTAACAAAGGGGCTCTTCGTAATGGGTTGCTTCGCGGTACTTATGATCGTAGCTTCACGGGCTATGATTCGCTCAGGAAAATTGGAATTACCGGTCACGAAAGAAATCAATGCTATGGTCGGAATTCCAACCATAGCCCTTAAAGGCTTCTTAGTTGGTATCACAACTGGGTTTATAGGTGCTGGTGGCGGCTTCTTGATTATACCAGCACTTGTACTTTTACTGAAAATTCCGATGCGAATAGCTGTAGGAACCTCACTTGCAATTATCGCTGCAAATTCAGGGTTCGGTTTTGTCATTAGTTACTCAACACATGTCTATAATTGGAACCTGCTGCTGACGATTTCTGGCATTGGCGTGCTCGGAATTTTAATTGGTCAGAGATTCGGATCATATGTAAATGATAAAATTTTAAAACGAAGTTTTGGGTATTTTGTTTTACTTGTTGGATCTTTAGTATTGTTCGATCAAATTATGAAGCTTAGATAAATAAGTTTTTTAAATTTTTTTATGACACTAATGGTGGTTTTAGATTTAGGGTCTATAATCTTGATTGTGCTTTGGGTAAGTACCGTAGCTCTTGAAGTAGTTAGCGGTTTGACCATCTAAATAATGCCATGAACTGCTTTTAGAGAAACCTTTTTTTTTATTTTAATCATCCATTTCCCTCTTTTAGCTATCTAAAATACCAAAATTCTTATTTAACAGGACGTCGAGCATTGCCTACTGCTTATTGTAGCCATTCTTCAGCAAAAAAATTAAATGCCAACAGATTTCGTAGCATTCAATGAAACTTTTAGATTAAATTTTTGTAATGAAGCCAACTTAGACTTTAATATTTCTTATAGTTCAATACACTTATTAGGATTACGTACAACGGAGGTACACAATGCTCAAGTTGATTTTCTCATCGATTTTTCTCATTTCTCAAATGGCAATTGCAAATCCAATGAGAGGGAAATATTTTAGCAAAGTAATTTTCATTGTATTTGAAAACACAAACTATAGCGAAGCCATGAGGCAGCCGTTCTTTAAAGAGCTTGCCAAAACCGGAACTAATTTTAATAACCTGGCGGCGATTGGACACCCCTCGCAACCAAATTATATTGCGCTTACCTCTGGCTCAACAAATGGCGTTACTCAGAATAATAATGTTAATTTAAATGTGAACCATATAGGTGATCTGTTAGAACAAGGAGGTCTTAGCTGGAAAGTGTATCTTGATGACTATCCTGGAAATTGTTTTACCGGCGGAAGTTATAAAGCCTATGGTCGAAAACACAATCCGTTTATAAGTTTTTTAAATGTGCAGAAAAATAAACAACGGTGTCAAAGTATAGTAAATTCTTCGGAATTTTATCGTGAAGCTAAAAATAATTCACTTCCTAGCTATAGCTTCTTCGTACCCAACATGAATAACAGTGGGCACGACACCGGTGCCGCTTACGCCGATAAATGGTACCGTAATGTATATACCGAGTATTTAAATAATCCGGAACTTCTAAGGGATACATTAATTGTTACTACATTTGATGAAAACAGCGGTGCCAGTGGAAATATTATTTATACTAATTTCAATGGTGGCATGGTTAGGCCTAATTTATTAATTACAGAAAAGTTAAATTTTTATAGTTTAATCAAGCTTGTCGAAGAAAATTGGGGCCTAGGCAGCCTAAATAAAGGCGACAGCACGGCTCCGTCTATTCCCTTCGTTTGGCAGTAATTTTCAAGACTCAGGCGTTAATTTGGTACAACGTCTACTCTATTGCCACTTTTAAGGTCGAGATCCGATGGTAATTCATTTTACGCTGGTACGTTTGCTGCTTTATTGAAGTGAGCGCAAATGTTTACCAGGAGACCCCGTGAAATTAAATTTGATTTTGATATTCATTATTCCCTCTATTGCAATAATTGCATCAGCCCAAAGCGAAGTTCGTGCCGAGATCTACCTTGATCAGCCTCAAGCCGTAACCGAAGAAAGATGGCAAAGCAGCCCCTCATCACCACCAATGGCAACGGATGATCCTGGCACACCCGGGATTCACGGTTATGAGATAAATATCATTTCTAATTGCAATCGTTCTAGCGGAAGTGCATCGTGCGAAAAAGCAATTGATTTGCCAATCGGTATTGGCGAACGAGTGCAATTACGATTTTCTAAAAATATTACATCTGAGCGTACGACAGGTGAACCAAGCCTGCATGGTTACGGATCTTCTGACGTGGGAGTAAAATGGCGCTTTTACGATAAAAATGGATTGCAAATGGCAGTCTACCCCAGTTTTCGATTTAACGATGCAACCAGACACCAAGACGCCGATGGAAATGAAATAAGTCCAGACGGACGATCAATTTATTTACCGTTAATTATTTCAAAAGATATTGGTGAGCGCTACACTGTGGTTTCGAATGTCGCGTATCGTTCGAATCTAGATTACAAAGAAAATAGTTCTGTTTTTACTTCAATTGCTTTAGGCCGCTCATTCTCACAAACTTCACGTGGCATGATTGAAATCGCTTCGGAAGCAACTTCGATCGCCAGACGAACCGATGTAAGAATTGGTTGGGTTAAAGTAATTTTTCCAGAAAGGTCGAGTAAATATCAAACATCGCTATTTACTTCGTTAGGACGAAGCGTTGGTCGCACTGAAGACGGTAAAAAACACACGACCATTCTATTTGGAATTAATGTAACCCGAAAAGCTGATCAATAGATTCGAGGGCAAATTCAGTTCTCAAATAAAATATGAAAATTAATACTGAGCCAATACTAGCTACCAACACCGCTCCGGCTAGACAGTCCTTTATAAAGCCCACTTGCGGGTCATATTCAGGATGAAATTTATCAAGCAAAGACTCGAAAGCCGTATTTACTATTTCTAAAGTAAGTACGGTTATAACCGCACACGTAAAAAGGCCACACCAAATTGCCGGTGGCCGCACTGCCAAGCAAAAAAATAATAGACCCAAGCTGAGTGCAATTTGAATTCGAAAGCTAGCTTCTTTTTGCCAAATAGCTAGAAGCCCGCGAAAAGCGTAGGAAAGTCGTTTATTGAAAGGTTCATTTTTCTTTATCAATTTGGCCACCTAAATAAAATTGGCTTATCGCGGCTAGAGATGCCGCCCAAAATAACCCAACAAAAACACCGGCAATAACGTCACTTAAATAATGAACTCCTAGATAAACTCGTGAAATGGCAATGGTAAAGATAAAAATGAGAGTTAAGCCAATTATAACTAATCGCTCAAAACTTTTTTTGAAGTGAAACCCCAATAAAAATGCAAATGTTAAATAGACAGCCGCACTTGTCAGCGAATGGCCACTTGGAAATGAATACCCTTGAACATCAACCAATCTAGAAATCAAGGGTGGTCTTGGCCGTTCAAAGAAAGATTTCATCGTAAACATTAAAATAGCTGAGCCAATGGTTGCAAATAGGAGATGTAAAATTTGAATATAACGTTGTCTAAATGCAAATAAAACAGAAACAATTAGCACAAAAATACTTACTACGATTCCGGAGCCTAAAGAAGTTATTTCCACGGCCATAGCATTTAATTTAGGACTTCTGATTGATGCTAAAATTTGGCTAGCTTCCTGGTCTAATTTTTCAATTAATTCTACTTGTCCGGCATTAGCCTCTCGAACTTCGGACGAAATAATAACAAAGGCTGCCAAAAAGGCAGCCGCGAAAGCAATCAATAGCCAGAGGCGAAAATTTGATTTCAATTTAATGCGCTTTTTGACTGGCTCGTTGGCGAAACATCAGGATGCAAGCAACCATAAAAGCTAATAGCGCCGCCGAAGCCGAATAACGGCTTAAAGCTAAGCCACCATGATCAAGCGGCTTATCAAGAAAATCACCTAGTACGGCTCCTAACGGTCGAGTCAAAATAAAGGCGGCCCAAAATAAAAATGTTCGTGATACGCGTGTCCAAAAATAAAGTGCAACAACGACGGCTAGTAGTCCACCGAAAATAACCGCCGCACCCAGATAACCCATCTCTGCCGTATCAGCCGTCCAATCGCCAAGAGCAGTGCCAAGAGTTTGCGAAAACATAATTGTAATCCAGTAAAACATTTCAACTTTTGCGGAACTTACAGTTTTAACATTTATGCTGCCCATTGTTTTGTACCAAATTCCAAGTGACAGCATAAGAAGCGCAAATAATAAAGTTGAACCACCCGTGTACCCGATTCCTAAAGAACGATCCGCGAAGTCTGCCAGAGTCGTTCCAACCGTGGTCGTCGCAACAATAGTGGTCCAGTAAATAAAAGGGTGAAATTGTCGCGCCTTAATTTGAACAACAACAGCGGCAATAAAGATCGCAGCAAAAATTGCGGTACTTAGCAAATACCCAAGGTTCATTGACATCGATAAAGCGTCGCCGGCCGTCTCACCCAACGTAGTCGCGGCAATTTTAATGACCCAAAATGCTAGCGTTAGCTCCGGAACTTTGCTGAGACTTAATTTGTTTTCTGCGATTTGATTCATAATTATCCTTTACGTATTTATTGCCGTGCCTATTTTCCCTTATGAGCGATCGTTATACCAAAAAGTACATTTAGATGATCTTGTTGGTCAATGGTCCATCCAACGTTCCGGCCGACCGATCCAAAAAATGCGGTTTCGTAATTACTTTTTTCGTTCGGAAATATTTCTTTTACAAAACCAAGCCCCCATGTAATTGCTTCTCCGCCTAGGCTTTTCTGTGAAACAAGTTCCGTTGAAATCCTTAAAGTTTCACTTAGCGCGTGGCCTAGGGCTAAAGATGAAAAAGAAGAACGTTGATCGACGTAATCAAGATTTTTTGTAAAACCAAGGTTAGCTATCAAAGTTGAACGTCCGAAAGTAAAAGCGGCAATGAGCGGAACGTAAATGTTGCGGCCTTCTGATGCGGTACCAACCGGATGCGTTTCATCATCAAATTGGTAACTTGGATAAATCGCCAATTTAAATGTTTGGCTAGAATTATTATAAAATCGCCATTTTACTGCCACGCTAGAAGCGCCGTAACCATTAAAATCAGGCTCAGATCGTACTTTTTGTTTAAAGGATTCTTTTGAATATCTAAGCTGCACCTGATCACCAATTCCGAAGTTAGCATCAATTCCCGTCGAAATATTTTGTCCTCCGACAGAGGAATCTGAACTTTCAATTAAATTAACTTCAACTCCATACGCTCCGGGAGTTCCAGCATCGTCGGTGGATAACGGCGGTGAACTAGGGGAACTTTCCGGCAGTTCAATTTTATCTCGGGTTTCAGCCTCTTGGCTGTCGGGAGGTAAAACTTGGGCATGTGCCGCAAGCGCAGTCACAAAAACTATCGCGATGCTTACAATTTGAAATTTCATGTTATACCTTTTATTTAAGTACACAACCACTGCAGAATCATATTTTCATTTCGTAAATTAAGGCAAATTACATTTTTGCAATGTTTCACCAATATTTTTAGTAAAAACTTAATCATCATTGTAACTAGTTGAATACAATTATACCGTCAAACTGGGAGCTTATAGATGCGTGTTTTAGTCATTGAAGACGATAAAATAATTTCACAGCACCTAGAAATGGGGCTACAAGAAGCGGGCTACAATGTTCAGACCACCGCCGATGGTCTAGCCGCCTATCAGTTAGCCTTAGTCGAAAACTTCGATTTATTAATCGTGGATGTGATGTTGCCTGGAAAAGATGGCTTTTCAATCGTCGAAGAATTACGCTTGAAAAAAAAAGAGATGCCCGTACTTTTTTTAAGCGCCAAGCGATCGATTGAAGATCGCATCGAAGGCTTACAGCGCGGGGGCGATGATTACCTGGTCAAGCCCTTTTCGTTTTCAGAATTGTTAGCTCGATGTCAAGCGCTCCTCCGCCGGACTCAAAAAAATAAAGATACGCAGTCACTCAAATATCAAGACTTAGAAGTAGATTTAATAAAACGCATGGTCTTAAGGGGTGATCAACAAATTGAACTAAAACAAAAAGAATTTGCACTGCTCGAGTATTTACTGCGAAACAAAGAACAAGTTTTAACTAAGACGCAAATACTAGAAGTCGTTTGGCATTATGATTTTGATCCGCAAACAAACGTCGTTGACGTCTTAGTATGTCGATTACGAAATAAAATTGATCGTGGTTTTAACAAAAAACTGATTCGAACTATTCGCGGAGTTGGGTATGCCCTTCGCGCTGAATAAATTTTTTAAAAGATCTATCTCCCTAAGGCTCACTCTTCTGTTTTCGACGACATTTTCGCTATGTTTGATATCGGCACTGATTCTTACTTATTTTGAAGTCTCGCATTCTTTAGCGAAAGCGAATCGTGAAGTGCTGAATTCAAAGTGGCGTGAAGCGGCCACGCTGTTGTCAAAAAATGGCCTGCCCGGATTAAAAGATTATTTGTTGGCTGAGCAGAACAGCTTACGCAATGTTGATTTTATGTTTCGTGTTGTTAATAAAGAAAATCAAACCCTTTTTTTAAAAACTTCTATCCAAGACGCCGAATTTGATTTTGATAAAGATTTTCATTCCCCATTTTCTAAAAATGGAAATTATTGGCACACTATCCAAGCTATTAATGACGAGGATAGGTTCGAAATATTAACCGGCCCAGTTGGCTTTGGTTATTTTTTGCAAATTGGTCGAAGCAACGAAGATATTGATAACGTGCTTGAGCGTATTGTTTCGATATTTTCAATGATGACTGGCCTCTTTGTAATGGTGAGTGTGGTGTTTGGTTTTTGGTATGCACGAAAAAGTTCCGAACCAATCCGTGCACTATCAAAAACAATTGCTTCGATCGAAAATGGCAACTTAGCGGGACGCGTGCAAACGTACGATCGGCAAGATGAACTCAATCAGTTGGGCGAGACCTTTAATCGGATGATTGGCCGAATTGAGCACCTCGTTCACTCTATGAAAGAGTCACTAGACAATGTGGCGCATGAAATACGTACGCCTTTAACGCGCATTCGAGTTATCGCCGAGCGCGCTTTGATTTCGAATGACCCCAAAAAAATGCAGCCTGCACTTGAAGAATGTAGTGAAAATATTCAAGAAATAGCCGCTTTAGTAGAGCAGATATTAGATATTGCCGAAGCTGAGTCTGGAGCATTAATATTAAAATGTGAGATAACTAACATTAAAAAACTTTTACTCGAAATTGTTGATATCTATGATCTCATAGCCGAAGAAAAACATATTAAAATTAATTTAGAAGCTGCCCATGATCTTTTTTTCAAAGTAGATCGTACGCGAATCAAGCGCGCAGTTGCCAATTTACTTGATAATGCAATTAAATATTCAAATGACAATACTCAAGTTACCATAATTGCACATCTTAATGGTGCAGATCTTCTCATCAGCGTCAGCGACCAAGGTCATGGAATTTTGCCATCAGACCTTCCGCGAATTTGGGATAGATTGTTTCGCGGCGATAAAAGCCGTACCTCAAGTGGTTTAGGACTTGGACTTTCACTTGTGAAATCAATCGTTCAGGCACATGGCGGACGCATAAATGCAGTTGCAAATCTCAATGGGAACGGAACTAATTTTATTATTCACTTGCCGCAAGCTTGAAGCAATGTTCATAAGTTATAACTAAGTATAGGTTCAAAATGAATTGAACCCAATTTGAAAAGAAATTCTATACTAAACCAAAAATTTTCATTCGTAATTATTTTGCTGGCCGCGCTATCACTAAGTGCATCGGTTAGGAAAGAAAAAGAACCTTCAATTCATGGCTCGATCTTGACGAAAGATACCTTTCGCAATGATTATCCAAAGAAGGCCCTCAATAACTGCCCACGAGGCGCCTGCGCGGGCAACTCAACAGGTTCCTGAACAAGTTATCTATAAAGGACGCTGACGAAGATGAGGAAGGTGAAGACTAATTGCTAATGACATTTGCAAATTGACCAGCTTCAATCCAATCGGTATCTTGGCAGAACAGATCGGAAAGTAATCAAATGAAGATTTCTCTGCAACGTTTTTTTATTTTCGCAATTTCTATTGTCTTTTTATGTGGGACTTTAACGGCCGGAATTTTGTACTACCATACACGGTACACCACTCATGCAATCGAAAAACTAAAAGATTCAGTCGAAAGTGCCACGTCAACTCAGCTCATCCAACAAAACTTAGCTATTCATCGGCGGCAGGCTCTGCTTAAAGGTTTACGACCGCGAAAAGAACGAATAGCGCAGACTGAGGCAGCTAAAAAAAATCTGTTGATTGCCATCGACGCCCTGTTTGGCTATGCAACCAGTCCAGAAGAAGTAATTTTAGTAAACAAGCTGGGCGATAAAATCAGATCTTATATTTCAAATTATGAAATTTTGCGAAACGAAGGTCTTAGCGCAGAAAAACTTTATGAGTCAGTTAGCGAAGAATACTACCAAGCTCAAGAAGCAATACAAGATTTAATGACATTTAATCTAGACGAAGCGAACCAAGTGCAGTCACAAACTAGCGAACAAAGTAAGACCAATTACGAACTTATATTTTCCGCGCTATTTTTGTTAACCGTTGCCCTGGCCGTATTTTTGCTCGGCATTCGCAGATACTTTTACAACCCCATCATTAAGCTAAAAAATCTTATTGAAAATTTTAAAATAGGCCATAATTTGGATAATGAAATTTTGCGAGGTGCGGTTGAGATTCAAGCTATCTCTTCAAGTTTTATAAATTTATCGTCAAATTTAGCTAAGCAAAATAAACAGCAACTTAATTTTTTGTCTTCGATTGCGCATGACCTTAAAAATCCTTTGAATGCAATTAAGATGTCATTGGAGTTAATTTCCGACGACGAACGACTGTCGTCACAAAGCCGACAGATGATTTCAATAATAGATCGTCAAACAAATCATTTAATGACTTTAATAAGTGACCTTCTCGACACCACCCGCATCGAATCGGGCGATATGAAGTTAAATTTGCGCCCCGTCGACATTCTAAAAATTGTAAACGATTCGGCCACGCTGCACTCCAGTTTATCAAGATTTCATGAAATTATGGTCACGCTACCCAATGAGCCAGTCATCATCTTAAGTGATGAAGAAAGACTTTCACAGGTCTTTAATAATCTTTTTAACAACGCAATTAAGTATTCTCCCAATGGAGGCAAAATCACGGTCACTATTTTAGCTTCGGGCGAATACGCAACTATCGAAGTAATTGACTCAGGGGTTGGTATATTACAGACCGATATCGAAGGAATTTTTGAACCTTTCCGAAGGTCAAGTACAACCAGAGAACTTATTCCCGGAATAGGGCTTGGTTTGTCGGCGTCTAGAAAAATAATTCGCGCTCATGAGGGTGGTGATATTCACGTTACTTCTGAAATTGGAAATTGGACGAAATTTGCCGTCATCCTTCCAATTTTTAAAAAAATAAATGTTAATAAAAATTCTTCTGTAATAAACTGTTAATTTTAAAGCCCAATTAAAATTCCTACGCCAAATGCAACAAACAAGCACGACGCAAAAATTCGAACCCACTGCATTGGAATTCGCTTCAGTAGCCGATCACCAAGAAATACAGCCAACGCATTAGAAGCTAACATTCCAACCGTTGTACCCAGAGTTACAAATAAAGTACTTACGTAAGTTGCGCCTAAAGCAATTGTCGCAAGTTGGGTTTTATCTCCCATTTCGGCTAGAAAAAATGATATGGCCGTGGTTAAGAAAACGCCGAACCCCGTACTTTCGCTAATTTTACCCTCTTTATCGGGCACTAAAATCCAAGCGGCAAATACAAAAAAAGTAAGTGCTAAAATCCATTTTAGAGTCTGCGCCGAAAAAAATGTTGAGGCCCACAACCCTACCCAAGCCGCAAGGGCGTGATTAACTAAGGTGGCAACTAATACTCCGGCTAAGATAACCCACGGCTTTTTGTAGCGCGCAGTTAGCACAAGAGCCAGCAATTGAGTTTTGTCGCCCATCTCACTTATGAAAATTAGAAAAAATGAATTAATTATTGCTTGCATGATTACCCCATAACTTTGCCATGAGGTCTTTTGTGTTAAGGGCACAATAAAGACGACATGGCATGAATAAATTCATAACCGATGTCAGTCTCGTCAACAGTGCCTAAATGGCATCGCAATGAAGCCGGGGCCTTACTCCCAGTATGTCGGCTTCACACTCTTATATAAAAGAGCGACTACTCCCTAACAACCCGAATATATAATTGCATTTGTCTTGCTGTCAATGGAAAATCTATATAATATACCCCCCTATACTATATTGCGAGGTGACTTGTGGCGCATACAATTAAAGAAAAATCGAAGATTTTGGCCCGAGTGAATCGAATCAAAGGCCAACTAGAAGCCTTCGCTAAATCGATCGAGTCTGAACAAGATGAATATCAAGTGATGCAATTATTAGCTTCGTGCCGAGGCGCTTTAAACGGTCTGATGGCTGAGGTCGTAGAAGGCCATATCAGAGAACATATTGTTGAAGCTGAAAATAAAAAATTAGCGGCCGAAGCCGGTGAAGAACTAATTGATATTATGAAAAGCTTTATCAAATGAAAGCTTCAACCTCGTTTAAAATTTTGTTTGGGCGCTTCTTAACCCGCTCTGGCGATCAAGCCTGGGACTTTGCCGTACCCCTTACGTTGTTAAAAATATTTCCGGGCCAAATTCGCATTGCCGCCGGATATTTTCTAGTCGTTAAACTGTTGCATGTCTTACTTATGCCGAAGGTCGCTACCATCATTGACCGCAAAAGCAGGCTTCAGGTGGCGTACGTCGGAAGTGCCATTCAATTTGTGGGCGTTTTTTTAGGCGCCGGCAGCTTGCTTTTTTTATACACTTATAATCAAAGTGATTATATTTATTTAATCTTCGCGCTTCTAGTCATTGCAGGTCTTATGGGTTCACTTGGTTCGTCCCTTATGAATATTTCTGTTGGAAATGATCTAGTGCCTTCGGCGATTCCGACCGAACAAATCACGCAGTTTAATAGTCGTCTGCGACAGCTTGATCTTTTTACGGAAGTCTCGGCGCCCGTACTGGCGGGATTGCTGCTTATTCTAAACTTGCCAAGCATACCGCTGCTGGGCCTTTTGCTTATTGCCGGTTGGAATTTAATTTCGTTTTTTCCGGAAGTTTTAATTTTACGTTCGATTTTTAAAAATAACCCGGCGCTACTGAAAAAAGAATTTCAAACATTTAACGCCAATAAAATGTCTCTGTTAGCAAAAATGACAACGGGCTGGGTTTCATTCTTTAAACAACCCATTGCTCCCGCTGTGTTAGCCTACGCACTGCTTTGGCTTTCAGTTCTAAGCCCTCATGGCGTCTTACTAACTGGCTACTTAAAAGATGGCCTGCAGATGCCTGAAGTCGTCATTGGAATTTTTAGGGGGCTTGGTGCTCTGTTCGGATTGCTATCGACCGTAATTTTTCCGATCGTCATTTCTAAGTATGGCTTAATAAAAGGAAGTCGGGGTTTCATCTTGTTGCAAACGATGATGCTGGTTTTAGCTTTGGTATTTTTCATGATTCCAAGTGCGATTGGTCAGTATGGATTTTTAATTTTTATTCTATTTTCGAGAGTAGGCCTTTATGGTTTTTCACTGGGAGAGATGCAAATTCGCCAACTTGGCATTGCGCCGCACGAGCGCGGCGAGGTCAATGGATTTGCCGACGCACTGACGGGCCTTGCTACACTTGCACTTTATGGCTTTGGCGCACTGCTACCGTCTACCGCTGAATTTAGCATTCTAATATTCGGCTCGGTCATATTCGTTGCCATTGGCGCGGGGATATTTAGTTTTTGGAAACCAAATGCTCAAATTCAGAATTTTTAATTTTAATAAAAATTATCAAACGTCCAGTTTGTCTACTTTTTATAGAAATCCGCCAGCATTTTCCAGTGTCGCGCTAGGGGCTTACCTGAAATGTGATTCGACATAATGCTTTCAGGATGTGAATAGATTTTATATTTGCATTCGGCTTCGCTCCACGTGGTGTAATATTCGTCTGGCAAGCCCATGACATGGCCAAATTCATGCGCGAAGGCTTTATTGCTGTCCATGGGGAATAGATGCATCTTTTTTTCGGTCCAATCAACGAAGGCACGTCCACCGATCGTTTTATCGTAAAGAACGTCAAAGATATGAAGGGCTTTTGAGAAAGTCTTTTGCACTATTAAAACTTGATAATCAGAAGACCGCCAAGCGGTTTCAATAAATTCTTTAAATTGTGGCCCGAATGCGCCCAAGGACGAATAGTCGAAGGCAACGGTAAAAGTTTTTCCATCGAATTTGATTGAATCGTTGCTCGTGCCAATAACTAGACTTCGGGCATTTCCGATCATTCGGTCATTTAGCAGTTGGATATAAGTTCTTTTATCGGTTGGACTGGCCGTTGGGTTTTCTAAGGCGTCCATTATAATTTTTTCGTATTTACCTAAAACGAGCCATTCTTTTTCGGCGGAGCTGAGCTCAATGGTAGTACAAGAATTATATATGAAACACGCATTTACTTTTGCTTTCACCGCCAATATCAATGACATTTTGTAGGGTTCGATAGCAGGATGTACTAAATATTTCAATCTTGCTTCGTCATCCATAATACGGGTGCGTAAAAATGAATTCAAATAGACCCAAGATATGTCAGTAGCAGTCGACTTTATGGTTTGATAGAAGTTATAGGCTTTTTCATATCCGCTTTCATAACTTTGCCAATCACTGGGCACGCTGCCTGAGTAATCAATTTTTTCAAAAACCATATCTCCAGAGTACAAGGTTTCGGTTTTATAGTTATCTGTCTGGACCGGATTTGCGGCCGCATTCATTGCGATCTGATTAATTTCAGTTTCGCGCGCATCTACCGCGTTAGCCATCTCGGTGATTTTAGTTTTCCAAGTTTTATCGCAGCCATCAATATATTCACTGGCATAAATGACTTCATATTTTTTCGTTAAATTTCCACGGTAATACCGTTCCGAAGTAACCGCGGCTTTGTTACTTGAACTTTGGGTACAAGAGAATAACGACAAGCTCAGTAATATACAAAATACTTTTTTCATGTGTTTTCCTTGAAGCGGCAGTATACCTAGGGCAGACAACATAACAAAGAACCATATTCATAAAAGAAAAAGACTATGATTAAATACAACACTGTAAAATGTTTCGACAGCCATTTTGAAAGACAATTGTAGCTGGTTCAGACTTGGTAAGATTCGCCACTATTGATTGTAAATTTGCAAGCTGTTAAGTAGTTCGCCAAGCTCAAACTTTCAATTATAATTTGGCAAACAAAAGCTAATCGGATTTTCACTTTTGATCGATAAGTTAGTATGGGAATTAAAACTATCTTCATACTTTTTCTAATACCAAATTTATTACAAGCTCACTTTTCAGCTGAAGAAGCAAAGGGAATCTCGGAGTATTCGCAAAAAAGAAATTTACTACTAAGCTGCTTTCAAGCAAAGATAATTAATGGTAGCCAAGAAGGCTCAACCGAAATGCGTTATTTAGGATGGCAGGAATCTTTAGTGAAACTGGCTCAATTAGTTGAAC
>JACMNA010000010.1 GCA_014378765.1 Bdellovibrio sp.
ACTAAAATCAGCCGGCGTTCCTCCGCAAACCAAGGCTTTTAAATTGGCTTCGGGGTTAAGACCTACAAGCAAAAGTAAATGGGCCCCAGCTGAATAACCCCAGCCCGATATTTTATTAATATCAATTTCATATTTATTCGCACATACTTTCAGCCAAGCCAAAGCGTCACGAAGATCATCAACCGCACTTGGGTAAGTATGCTTTGGAGCTAAACGATAGGTCGCATTGAAAACCACAAAACCATCGCGTGCTAATCGCTTACAAAGACTTTGCATGTCGCCTGATTTTTTAAACCACCCCCCGCCGTGAACAACTAATATGGCGGGTTTAAGTCCCGGTGCATTTGGGCGATAAACATCTCCCTTTAATTCGAAATCTCCAATTGTTTTGAATGTGATTGCTTTTTCAATTTTGAATTTTCTTTTTTTATAAGATAAGAACATTGCATCCGGCCATTCTTAAAATAACCATCAACGCGATCATCGCAAGCAGGCTGATCAAAAAAGCTTTCCAACCAAATCCAAAAATCATCGTTTCTCCTAAAATGGCGCAGTTACTGACATTTAAATTTCATATCGACCGTGTAGCCTTCGCCTAAAGCACCGCGGGCGATCGATCCGCCGACGCCTATTATTCCCCCGGCCGTGCTTTCGCGACGTCCTCCTAGTACCCAGGCGGCGCTACCAATCCCTTGCGCTACCTTGGTAGCCGTCTTGGCGGTTTTGTAGTCGCTTTCTTTCATGTCGCCGGTATATTTTTTGTCTTCTTCGATAAAGGCCGGAATTTTATTATAAGTTTTTTCACAAAAGTGATTAGCTTGGCGAATTGCATTACGTGAGCCGTCTTCAGGATCTTCAGATTTCACGATAACGCGATTAATTCCTCCCTCGCCGGGCCGTACGTCACGGTGGTGCGCACAACTGGCCAGAGTAGAAACTAGGCCTAACAACGCTAATAATTTAATTGTTTTCATCGGAACCTCTTTCTGGCGTCAATATAACAAATTCTAATTTTGACTGCATCGAAGTTCTATTTTGCTTTGCCGCAACCGTGACTAATTAGCGACTGAATTAAGAATAAGCTATTTAAGCGACTTCCAGAAGCTTTGTAGCTTGGCGGTGGTCGACTCACTAGGTATTTTATATAAATTCCAAACTAACCCGGTTGCCCGCCCATGAATTAAACCGACTATAACATAGCGAAACGGAATCGCCGCGTGCTCGTAAGCGTCGTTTAATTGAAGGGCGCACGCTTTGCCGACCGCCGTATCGATCAGTTGAATGGGAGTTTTTAATTGCAGTGAACGTTTTTTTTCTGTTCCGAACAATTCAACTAAATATTTTTCGCAAAGTCGCACACTTACTTGAGTTGCTGATTCATTTTTAAACTTATAAAGATCTGAATTCATCAATTCGGCCGAAGTTTCACTGAGCTGCACCAGTTGGCCAGCGTAATCGGTGCTTTTTCCCATGTCAGAAAAGGCGGCTTCTTTTTTATCGATAAAAAGAATTTCTTCGCTAGATTTGATGTCGATCGCGGACGGTTTTCTTTTGACTCGTCCGTGCGCGACAAGTTGAATTAATAAAATCGAAATTAGAATTTTAATTCGCATTGTTAACTCCTGCTTTTGACTTCGACGATGCGACTTTCTCAGCGACCACATTTTTCATTGAGTTAAACTCCGGCAAACTGACAACCGCTAAATCTAACTTATTACGAACGTTAATTCGCTTCTCATCAATAATTTTTGCCACTTCGGGCTTGGCTTTTGCGGATTCAAATTTAACCGTCAGTTTGTTACCAAAAACACAAATTGTAACCTGGCTGTTCAACGGTTCATTAAATTCTTGAATTGCGTTAAAGTAAAAACGCAGGGCGCCGCCCTTTGCGAATTCAATACTACCTACACCGGCGATCATCCCAAATGCTTTTCCGCCTACGTATAACGGCAGATGACTTAAAATTGGTGGCATCTCGGTTTGAACTTCCTTGTACGAATCTAGATTATCAAAACAACTTTCTTTTTCGGGCACGGCCGCAAGAATAATGCTTGGAAAGAAAACCAGTGAAAGTAGAAGTTTATGCATACTTACATTATAAAACGATCCATGCACATTACAAGGGGGCGCCTAGAACTTCGACCAGTGGATTGTTTCAAAATTATTCAGCTCGTTGTGGCACAGGGTGGTCGACTCGTTGCCAGCCAGTCCGTTAGACTGGTACAGTCACAGACGGCGATCGGTCAGTAGCACAAAGGATATGTATGAAAAATTTAGTTTTAGTCGGAATTTTATTTGTAACAACGAATGCTTTGTCAGCCGAATTAGTTGTACCGCAAGTTATTGAAATTCAGGCCACTGAAAAAGGTTTTGAGCCTCAAGATATTTCTGTAAAAAGTGGTGTCCCAATTATTCTTAAAGTCACCCGTAAAACGGATGATACGTGCGCCACTGATATAGAATTTAAAAGTAAAAAAATTAAAAAGAAACTGCCACTTAATAAATCGGTTCGGATTGATCTAGGCACACTTGCCAAGGGCGATGTGCCCTTTGCTTGCGGAATGAAAATGTTTAAGGGCATGATTCACGTTCAGTAAATTATTTGAGTCGCCATTTTTCGGGGAAGGCAAAGTCAGTTCCTTTTACAAAAAATTCCATTCCAGTTAATTCATCGGGCAGAACGGCCGCCTCTTTACGATGGTAAATAGGAATTAGCGCCGTTTGTTCAATCACTTCAGTTTCCATTTTCGCTAATATGATAGCGCGTTTATTAGAATTACGTTCTTTATCAAACTGTAAAAGCAATTGATCCATTGTAGCCGAGCGCCACCGTAGCGAGTTGCCCCCAGCCCAGCTATTTTCTTTACGCGGAATTTCTTTTGAAGAAAATATGGGGCTTAAAGAAATGTTTGGCAGAATCGAATTACCAAACATCGCCAAGGCATAGTCGCCGTGCGAAATAGTATCGCCTAATAAGATACGTGGCGGTTGGTTTTTGATCGAGCACTGTACTTGAATTTTAGAAAACTCATCGCAAATAAAAATCTGAATCGTTTCTAAAACTTTTATTCCGGCCGACGTCTTAAAATCAATCGTAAGTGTTTTACCATTTTTTATGCGAACATTTTTGTCGTTTACTTTCCAGCCGGCTTCATCAAGTAATTGCCTAGCTTTTTTGACGTCGTAAACGGCCGGGCGATTTTTAAATTCCGCCGAGGTTGGCGGTAAAAAAGTTTCGGCGGGGCGAAGCTTTGAATTGAAAAAGGCTTCGGTTAATTTTTTCTTATCAATTGCAAGGGATAAAGCCTTGCGTACGCGCACGTCTGATAAGATTTCGTTTTCATGATTAATAAAAAGCCCTTGAAAGACGGGCGAGTCTTGAAAAAAAACTTTGTAAGGCTGCTTGGCTTCATTTTCGGCGTAAGATAAGGCCAAGTCGGGTGGAAATCCCACGGCCGAAACCATATTAATGGCGCCAGTCTGCAAGTGCGCCAGGATGGCATTCGATTCACCAATATGTTTTACCGCAATTTTTGCAATTTGCGGTTTGTCGCCGTAAAAATACGGATTAGGAATTAAGATAAAGTGACTACCAAGCTTAAATTCTTGCACTTGATAGGGCCCGTCATATAAACCAGCGCGGGTGGGAGATACCACGAAACCTGTATTCTGATCGTAAGCTTCTTTTTGCGATTTCCATTTCGAAAAAATTTCGTTTTCGATGTGGTAGGGTATGGGGAAGGGTAGATCGCGATCGAAAGTCCAATTATTGTTCGCGTACGTAACAACGCATTTTTTTGGCTCGGCCGAAGTCCACTCTAGCTTTTCAATTTTAGTGTACATGCCTTTATCTAGCACCGACGTGTTTTGGCTTAAACCCGCTTGCCAACCCATCCACCAATCTTGGCAAGTCACCGGCGTTCCATCGCTCCAGGCGGCCGCTTTTTTAATTTGCCACGTGGCTTTTATTTTTTTTGTGCCCTTATCGGTAATTTCGGTGGCTAATTTATTTTCGAAACTAGGAAGTTTTTCGGCTAAGTCAGGAATAATTTTTCCGGTGCCGTCGCCCATCGACATTTCACGCATGACAAAGTGCATGAATGCTTCGGTTGAGGCTAAATTCATGGTGATTGGATTTAAATGGGTAAATTCTTGAATAACGGCAATGCGCAGGGGAATCTCTTCAGCGCGAACGTTCAAACTAAGAAGCAGCGAAATAAGCAGGCAGCATTTTATTTTCATGGCTCACATATAAGATGGTTTTAATCTAACTATCAAGCTGGATATTTTACTTTTTAATTGACCAAAAGCCCTGATTTTTATACCAAGTGGCATGATTACAAACTATATCGCTTCCGTCATCTTATCTGCTGCCTGCCAAGTTGAAACTGCTCAGTGTGTATGCTTTCCAGCCGTACCCTTTGAAGGTTTTCAAGCTTTTGTGACCGAAACCTGCGATTCAATCGATACGGGCTCTTACCGCTACGGCGAACAACTATACGATACAATGGAGCAATGCCAGGCGTGGATTAATAAAGATCTTAACTGCCAAATGCTGAAAAGAAGCCAGTAATAAATTTGTATAATATTATATAAAATATTTTTAGCTTCAGCTTGAATAAGTTAAGGACAATCGAATGCGCAAGGCTAACCAAGTAAGCTAACCGTAAATAAAAAAACGATAATGGTTAGAGACTGGTTGGTGTAGAGGCACGACGATCACTAGCGAACCCAGCTGAATGAAAAAATTTTAATGCGCGGTTCATCTCATTCTTAGCTTGGCGGCGTAGGCTTAAAGTAACAACCAAACAAGGAGTTTTCATGAACAGCACTCGAATTGCACTATCTGCTTTAGCCCTTACTTTTACTTTCTCTTTTGCACAGGCAAATATGAAAGAAAATAACGCCGCCATTATGGATGCTTGTAAGGACGATATTGCGGCCACTCACTGTGAAGGTAAAAAGGTGGGTAAGGGCTTGATGAAGTGTATGCATGCATATCATAAGTCGAACAAAGACTATAAGATGACGGCTTCATGTGAAGCGACGACAAAGAAAATGCACGACAAGCGTAAAGCAAATAAAGAAGAAAAATCACCTTAGGACTAATAACAAATTTGTAATAGTTTAAGCCTTACGTAGTTAAAAGCTAATTAAGGCTTTGAAAGAAAGCTAGAGACTGCACTTTTCCATTTTATCTCTGATTGGAATAATTTCTCTATTTTCTAGCGCCTTACTAATTGCTACCACGTTAACAATTGTATCTATGGCTAGCGGAATATTAATCGGTTTTGAAAGATGAGCATTGCAGCCCATGGTGACGCATCTTTCTTTTTCTTCTTTCATCGCATAGGCAGTCAGGGCGATAATGGGTTTCTTGTAGCCACCACTACGCAATTCCTTCGTAGCCCCGTACCCGTCAAGGACTGGCATTTGTATGTCCATGACGACTACGTCATAATTTCCGGCCAAGGCTTTATCGACGCCTTCACGGCCGTTGCAGGCAATTTCTACGATGGCGCCCCGACTGGTGAACAAGCTGTAGAACAAAAGCTGGTTATCAAACGAATCATCGACGACCAATATATTTAGATTCTGTAATTTGGGAGGGGCCATTGGTACGATCGACTTTGACTGCGGAAACGGTAAAAGCACGGGGCTAATGACGGTTACTCCATCATTCATTGAGGCAGTTATGCAAAACACGGAACCAACGCCGGGTTTAGAAGATTCAAGCACGACGTCTCCCCCTAAAGCTTGCGCTAATCGGCGCGAAAGCACTAAGCCTAAACCGGTACCGCCAAATTTGCGGGTGGTGCTGTCGTCACCTTGAGTAAAGGGCGCAAAAATTCTTTTTTGTTGCTCGGGGCTCAGGCCGGCGCCGGTGTCGCGAACCCGAAAAACAATTTGATTGTCTTTAGTTTGGTGCGGCTGAACTGAAATGCTGACTTCAACTTCGCCTTTTTCAGTAAATTTTAATGCGTTACCAACGATGTTAACTAGAATTTGGCGCAGACGAGTCGGATCAGATTTCAATTTACGTGGTACGTTCTCGTCGTACACCACCGAGAGAGTAACATTTTTTTTGACGGTGGTTTGCGAAAAAAGCGCCGCGATATCATCCATTAACTCGGCTAATTGAATTTCAATATGTTCAATCACAATTCCTCCGGCTTCAACTTTTGACAAATCTAAAATGTCATCAATTAGAACTGTTAACGCTTTTCCACTGCGAGAAATAATTTCTAAATACTGCGCGCTCACGTTCGGCGCAACCGTAGTTTCGCGCATCAAATCTGCAAAACCAACAATGGCACCAAGTGGCGTTCTAATTTCGTGCGACATATTAGCTAAGAACGAAGTTTTTAAACTGTTGGCGGATTCGGCCGCTTCTTTTGCCGCTTTTAATTTCTCCATGCGCTTGATCGGAGTGACGTCAGTTAAAGTGACCACGTGCCACAGGCCCACACTTTCATTCTCCAAATGACTGATACTCATACTCAACTCAACGACTGCTTGGTTAAGCTGCTTAAGTGAAACGGGCAAACTGCGCGTGCGTCGACCCGAACGTCTCATCTCTGAAAGGGGAAATGGTTCGCCGTTTTCTCGAATTAGATGAAAGGCTTTATCGAATGGTAGTAAGACTGGATTGATGCCGATTAATCTTTGCGCCTCGGGATTTGCGCGCGTAATAAAACCATCAGTATCACAAACAATGATCGCTTCGACCGCCTGATCAAGAATGGACCTAGTTAAATTTTCAGAAATAGTTAAAGCTTCATTTTGCTTTCGTTCAGTCAAGTCAGTTACGACAATCGAAACCCCGTTAGTGCCGTTGAAGTCAACCGAGCCAAGTGAAACGTGCACGTCAATTAAAGTTCCGTTGCCATCGGTCAAAAACAATTCACCTTTGGCCGGTTTAGTGAGTGACTGATTAAATAAATTATTGAACTGGGCCATATCTCGTTTTGCAATGTAAGACCATATTTTTTCGCCGCAAATAAAATTAGGAGATTTTTTTAATAGTTCAGCAAATTTATTATTGCAATAAATAATCGTTCCATCATGCAAAACGGTCGCGGCGCCTTCATTCATGGCTTCGACCATGACCCGGTAGGCATGTTCAGCACTTTTCAAGGTAAAAACTTTTTCACCGTCTTTAGTTTCGATTAGAAAGGCATCAACTTCACCGCTTGAGATAGCGCGCAATGTTTCGCGGGCTTCATCACGTTCGACTTTTAACTTACGGTTCGCCGCTTTTAAGCGCAGAAACGAAGTCGCCGATATTGCTTTTTTGGTCACCAATTTTTTGAGTTCTTTATTTTTCATTTAAAAACTTCTCTCTTAATGCCAAGGGCTTTAAAGACGGGAGCCGTGTCAGTCATGTCACCAATCAATATTTTTCGCGGACCCGGTTGTCGCCGAATTAGGGTCGGCACCGCAAATACTTCATTTTGCTTAGCCATTTGGGGCTCACGGTAAATATCAACAACTTTCAACTCATAACGATTAGCAAAGTAAGTTTCGCAAATATCTTTTAACACTTCGATGGCCCTTATTGATTTTGGCGTGATGCCGGATACAAACAGCTCAAGCACAATGGTTTGCGCTTTAAGCTTCGAGCTTTCACGATTAAGTTTGCCTAATACCTTCAGATCTTTTTCTGCGTTTGCCATATAAACCTACCGAAGCGGTCTTAGGTTCAAACCAACTAGTACTCGTTCTGTATTTGTTAGATCGCCAATGATTCGTTTTACCGGAGTTGGTAACTTTTTGACTAAAGTAGGGGTGGCGATGATTTGGTCTCCCTTAGCTAGCTGTGGCTGGCGTAATAAATCGATGACTTCAATGGAATATTCACCTTTTAAATGCGTTTCACAAATTACTTTTAAATTATTGAAGGCTAAAACAGATTTTGCAGTTTGTCCGGTCACGTAAAGGCGAAGTTCCCAAAGTTTTTTCACGATTTTCTTCGCCGTTGGTTTTTTCGCCGTTGTTTTATTATTATTGGCTTTCTTTTTTGCGCCAACAACTACTTTCTTCATTGGTGGCCTCCCTTAGCTTGACCACTCGCGCGCGCGGCCGAATCGGCCCGTCGGGCTGCGCCCGTTAAAATTCCGGCCGTACCGGAATAGCGGTCAATGAGCTTTAAACCTTCTTTAGTCATAACAAATTCGCGAATTTTATTAGAGTGTGGCATACCGCGAGATTTTAAAATGCAGAGTGCGCGATTTTGTTCGTCGCCATTTGCGATTTCTCGCACTGAAATCCAAGTGTCAATCAGCGAAGCAATTCCGCCGTCGGATTCTTCTCGCCCTTGATGGGCCGTATTTAAACTGGTAAAGACGGCCGTGATTTCTTTTGATTTAAGTATATCAATCAGTCGCATCATCATCGCGCGAATTTCATTAAATTTTCCAACGCTAGCCATGTTTGAAATGGGGTCTACAACAATACAATTAGGATGAAAAATTTCGATCGCTTTTGACATCTGTAGTAGATGCATTTCAATTCCGTAAAAAGAAGGGCGAGTCGCAACGACTTTTAGCATTCCCTTTTTTTCCCACTTCGAAAGGTTAATTCCGATTGATTCCATATTTCGAAACAGTTGGTCTTGCGATTCCTCGAAGCAAAAATAGAGGGTTTTATCACCACGCTTACAGGCCGCCTCGGCAAAGCTTGCACTGAGACTGGTTTTACCTGTACCGGCTAAACCAGAAATTAAAATTGTACTGCCCTTGAAATACCCTTTGTGATCTAGCATCACATCTAAGTCAGCTACGCCTGACGAAATTCGCTCGCGTGAAGCCGAATGACCTAGGGTTAGAGCTGAAACTGGAATTACCGAAAAGCCCGTGCTATCAATTAGAAATGGATATTCGTCGGTACCATGCACGGAACCACGGTACTTAATAATTCGAACCCGGCGCGTGGAAATTTCTTGAGTCACGCGGTTGTCTAAAAAGATCACGCAATCAGAAACATATTCTTCTAGCCCTTGACGGGTGAATGTTCCGTCACCTTTTTCACCGGTGATAATAGCGGTTACACCTTTAACTTTTAACCAACGGAAAAGTCGGCGCAATTCGCTTCGTAAAACAGATTGGTCTTTAAGCCCTGAAAATAAAGCTTCGATTGTATCAAGTACGACGCGTTTGGCGCCAATTTCATCGATTGCTTGTTCAAGCCTTACGAATAAGCCTTCTAAATCATATTCGCCAGTTTCTTCAATTTCAGAACGTTCGACCCGGATGCAGTCGATACGTAAGTTATCTTCTTTTATTAATTCGGTTAAAGCATAGTTAAGTGGAGCAAAGTTTAAAATGAGCTCGGCCTCGCTCTCCTCGAAAGAAAAAAATACGCCTGGCTCGTCATAATCGCGGGCGCCGCGAACTAAAAATTCCATCGCTAACAAAGTTTTTCCGCAGCCAGCGCCACCACAAACTAGCGTGGGCCGACCCTTCGGTAATCCTCCGCTTAAAATATGATCTAAACCTTCAATGCCCGTTGGAACTTTAGGAATAGCAAGTTTTTTAATGCCTTGTTTTGAAACGGCAGCCTTATTTTTTTTCTTTAACATATGCAAACTCCTTCCATAGAGTTTTATGAACTTTTTAGGGCTCCCTACCAGGGTAAGCCTTAAAAAAAGGAAGTAAATCTGTAAAATCTTTAGGTTATAAAAAAGTTTTTCGTTGGTTAATGCAGCACATAGTCTGCATTAATTTAGGTGAGACGCTTCCAGCGGGCACGACGCACTCTTTTTTCAACTGCAGCCACTAGTTCACTGGGTTTCATATCGAGAGCGTTAGCTAGATGAAAGACGGTGGTTAAAGAAGGTTGGCGAATGCCACGCTCTAAAAGTGAAATGAATGTGCGATCAATTTGGCTGGCCTTAGCCAACTCAGCTTGGGAAAAATTTTTGGCAAGTCGCAATGTTTGTAAGGTCAATCCAAATGTAACTTCGTAGCTCATAGTGGCCAGTATTGCGACCACCCTTCAGTTTGTCTAGGGCATTAGCTTACTAACGCTCGCGAAGTCCGCTTTACAAAATAGATTTCACGTGGTTTCGTAATGTATTCAACCAACACGTCGGAGTAAGACTATGACTTCAAAGCTTCCGTTCAAGCGTTTGCTTCCAACTGGCATTTTAGGCTTAGATGATATTTTGATGGGCGGTGTTCGTAACGGTAATGCCATCGTGATAGAGGGCATGTCCGGCACAGGTCGGTCTACGATGGCAGTCGAGTTTTTATTTCGGGGCGCCACTCAGTACGACGAGGCCGGTTACTTCATTACGCTTAATTCTTCTCGGCTGGGAATCCTACGAGATGGCGCAGAATTTTCGTGGGAACTAAAACAACTTGAAGATAAGCAGATGTTAAAGATCATTGAAATGGAAGCTAAAGTTCTAGCCGAGGACATCGAAAATAATTTTCTAAATCT
The DNA here is from genome assembly GCA_014378765.1 of Bdellovibrio sp. Classification (GTDB taxonomy): domain Bacteria; phylum Bdellovibrionota; class Bdellovibrionia; order Bdellovibrionales; family Bdellovibrionaceae; genus Pseudobdellovibrio. The sequence goes on from JACMNA010000010.1 coordinate 10,444, forward strand.
AGCCGAAGAGCTGAAAAAATTTAAAGTAAAACGTTTAAGCATCGACGGAATTTCGGCGTTAAAACCACATATTGAAAAGTTCGGAACCATGACTTACGCTGAAGCCTTACTAAAATTATTTCGATTGTTGCAATCATTAGGTATCACGAGCATCATGACGACCGACCTTGTTCGCAGCAGCCCCATCGGTGAATCTGGCGCGGGTGATGAGCAATTCGTGGCCGATACAATTATTTCGATGGGTAACCAGGCCCGAGGAAAAAGCGTACATCGCTTTATCGAAATCGTGAAATCACGTGGGCAAGATTTTTTTGCCGGTCGCCATTCATTACAAATTATGAACGGAATTGGAATTAAAATATATCCGCGGGCTTCTGTGCGTATTGGTGACTTTAATCCCGAAGATTTTCAGCCCACATCAATCGTTAGGGTGTCAGTTGGAAATCAGACTCTAGATGAAATGCTTGGGGGTGGGGTGTACATGGGTTCAGTCACCCTGGTGACCGGAATTTCGGGCACCGGAAAAACTGTAGCCGCCATGCAGTTCTTAATGGAGGGGGCTCGCACCGGTCAAAAAGGCTTACTGATTTCTTTAGACGAGCATCCGCAGCAAATTCGTCGCAACGCCGAAAGTTTAGGGATTGATTTGATTGGCGAAGAAAATCGCGGAAATATTATTCTGGCGTACGATGGACCTCTTGAATTAAATTTAGATGCCCATTTAAGAACGATTAAAGACTTAGTTGAAAAACACCAAGTGAACCGGGTGGTGATTGACTCTTTGGCTGTCTATGAATTAGTTCATCCCCAAGAAGCCCGCGAATTTATTTTTTCTTTAACGACGTATTTAAAAAAGCGTCTTATTGCTTCATTTTTTAGTTACGAATCACCCGAACTTTTAGGTGTTTCACAAATCAGTAAAGATATTAAAGCTTCGGCCATCGTCGACAATATAGTTTTACTTAGTTACGTTGAAATTTCAACTTTGCTAAGACGTGCGGTCACGGTGCCGAAATCTCGAGGTAGTAAACCCGCCCAACGAACTAAAGAGTATTTGATTCAGCAGGGTGGAATTACAATATTAGAAGATAGCTCAATTAGTAACGTGCCGTCAGTTCCGCAACTGCCGCTTTCAAGTTACTACAGCGTTTTAGCCAGATCACCAACACGCACCAGCCCCGTGATCGACGAAACATTGGTGTCGGGTAAAGATTTACCGATTTCCAATATGCCAAAACCAGGCGCTAAACGAAAAAAACGAAAAGGTTAAGGTTGAGGTTGAGTTCGAAATAAATTGTTGAAGCTATTTCGTTTACGATATTTATTAATTGAATGGGCACGGGCCCGCATAATACTATTTTATTTTCTTGAAATAGTTTTTTCAACTCGTTTTGAGTTACCGCATTTCTAGCGTACAGCTTTTCGTTTGCAAGCTGATCTAACATATACCGGAAGGCCTTGTCTTGCTGGTTTTGATGAAATCGTTGCAAACACCAAAATAGCTGTTTTTTTAAAAATTCAGCTTGGGGATGATTAAAATTATTCGTTTGTAATTCAGTTTCGGTGAAATTCAAAGCTTCAAGCAACTTAGATTCAAATTCAAGTCCAAGAAAATATTCTTTTTTTAATAAATGATTATAAGTACGACTGTAATTACCAAAATTTCTTAGGTAGCGGCGGTAAAAACTTGTCACCGTGAACTTATGCGTTTCATTAGCTGCCACTTGCATTTCATCTTGTAAGTTAAAAAAAGCCGTGGTCGAAAGTTTTTCAAGTTGTTCGTGCAGCTCAAGGGCCGATGAACTTTGAAGTCGCAGCCTATCAGCTAAAAAACAAATCGGATCGATCACAACATCAAGTAGATCATGATAAATAAGTTTAATGAAGCGGCCTTTTCTAAAATGAGCCGTCAAATTTTGTTGGTGCAATTCAAAATGAATAGAGCTTAAGAAAGATTGGCGTATCAGTGTTGCTAATGCCCTTGGTAGATCGACCGAAAAGAGCGTACTGACGTTTAAGTTTTCAAGCTGCATCGAGGCTAACAACTTGGTGTTTTTATAAAAATCGTCTGATACTAAGGCCGTCATGGGAATTAAAAAATCAGATTTCTCAATATTTGTTTTATCAAAATCAAGTAATCGCACCAGATATCCATAATGGGTTTGCTTGCTTGTAACTTGGTTAGGATCAAATTCGATCGACACGCCATGATCTTCCGTAAATAAATTTTTTAAGTGGCTCAGTTCAGCGTTAATTTGTAAAGAATGTTCAATATCACTTAGATCGAGACGTCGCTGATTAAACGCCATTGCGGTTGGGTATCTTAAGGTGTCAATCTTCAGACAGATGGGAGCTAGTCCGGGCCGAAAAACCCAAATTGATCTTCCACTTAAACCTAAAGCTCCCTCGTAAACAGTGTGGGCCGGGCCGAGCGCACCTAATGCGGGGAACAGGTCTATAACATGGCTGGGTATATAAAAATCAATTTCGCCTTCATGGGTTCCCAAAAATTTTGCTTTGTCGGCAAAAGCAAACGGAGTAGTCAATAAGTCACGCGTAACTTTCCAATGCGAAATCGAAATACGAGACGCCGGGAATTTTTGGCGAACGGTCAAAAATTGATTGTTAACGGTAAAGGTATATGTCGTTCCATCGATCAAATTTTTAGCCTGAGATGCGAACTCATAGTAGCCATTAAAATTAGAAAGTAGCTGGGTGTAGACTTGTATAATTTCGTTTTGATTATTTACAGAAGTCATAAATTGCTAGCAGGTATTGCTTCAATTTCATTTAGATAATCATCTAGCTTGCGAAAACTCATGTGCTGGCAATGCCGAGTTAAGCCTTCGGCCGCCGTGTCTGGCAGTCCAACTGCAAGGTCAATATCTTGAATCCATAGTGGGTAGGTTGTTTCTAAAACTAGGGGATTAATTAGTTCTGTTAGCCGCGGAGGAGTGAAGTGGGTGAATGATGAAGTTAATATTTCGTGGACGTGAATCACGGCGTTGGGGTCGGCTAAGGATTGGTTAGAATGATGATTCATAATACAAACACAAGTACGAAATTTATTTGATTTCTGCACAAATACAGATTGATGTTTTTTAAATGTACTTAAAAATTCTTCTTGATCCAGAAAAAAAAAGCCCAGACGCCGATTCAATCAGCCCCCGAATTACATTTCATTTTAGCTTTGCCGGAAAGGCCAACGCATCCTCCGGTTTCAGCAAGTAACATTTGTTTTTGCTCACTATCAATTAATTGCTTTTGCAGCGGGCTAATATCAATTGGTGAATTTGCTAGAATGTCTAGGGCTTTCGCATGGCGGGAAATGAAAAAACCGCCAAAAATTACAAGTTGCATCTGGCTGATAGCATTACGAATAAAAAGCCTTCTAATAATTTTTTTATGAATGGTCATTACTAAATTGTACTGAAAAAAGCGGGCCAGGCAAAGGCAAACTTACAAGGTTTTGACCTTCAGGACTGCCGTCATGCCCCATGCGACAGAATTATCATTATGAGATGCCGAGGCATTTGACGTTCGTGATAAACTTACGTACTTTTAAAGCGTGGTCATCAACATTCAAAGCTATATGCTTCAATTATTCGTGTTTTTTTTGGTGTGTCAATCGCAAGCTGAAACGGCAGCTTTGATCAAAAAAATCGATTATAAAAGTGTGCTGCTGACTGAAGTTGTTCAGCTTCTTGATCAAGAAAAAATAACCAAGACCATTGTTAACTCAAACGGAACCATGCTGAAAAAAGCCCCGTCATTTAACTCTAAAAATAAACAGCAGAAAGCGATCGACATTTACAATAATGCGAGCGCGGAGTATGATCTTCAAAAACCGCAACTGCAAAAAAAAATGCTTGAAAAAATACGTGAAGACTTAAATAAAGCCTTTACCAAAGATGAATTAAAATACTTAAGTACGCTCTTAAAATATCCTCCTTATATTAAATTGCGCCAACTTATGAGCTCACAGGATTTTGAAAAAAGTTACGAAATTCCATTCAATGAAGCTTTTAAACTAAAAAAAAATGCGGATGCGAAAATATCTGTTTTAAAAGATTAACGAGGCAAAATATTCCAAACCTACGCTAGTTGGGATGGTTAAGTAGATTGACTCATCAAATTATAGTTAAGTTACCGCCTATATATTGGCCCCGGTGCCACATTGGCGCGGGAAATTTTTGCTTTGCCCGTATTCATAGGGTTAAAAAAGATGACGGCTAAAAAACATGATGATAAGGATCGGTCACCTTTAACCTTAACCTTAGGAGTTCTTATGAATTTTGCTGCCCTTATCGTTACGCTTGCTTTTTCTGCGCAAGTATTTGCCGCTACTAATTTAATGAGCTACACAACCGTTGTAGGATTTGCACCGCCTGATTACCGCGGAGTCTACAAAACTGAAGTTAAGTCTGATGGTTTAATTCAATACACTGATAACAAAGGTGTTGTAACAAAAATTGGAGCCCTTTCTGAAGTGGCCGTTAAAAATTTAGTAAAATTAATTTCTGATTTAAAACCAGGCCCACTTCAAGGTGCAGATGGTCCACAATGTCAGGATGCCCCGACCACGACAATTCAAGTCACTAAAGACGCACAAGAAGTTGTAATTTCCCACAATGCTGGATGCCGTACAAAACAAATGACGACTGCTTCTGAATTAGTGCAATTAATGAATTCAGCGCATTCATTATCTCGATTATCAAAACCATAATTACTATTTTTAGAAAGCGGCTCTAATTAGAGCCGCTCTTGCGCCTGCAACCAGGCTAAAACATCCGCCGCATTCTTGTTTGGCGGAAAGACCGGATAAAAAACCTTCACTATTTTTGCACCGACAATATAAAGTGCCATGCGTTTTATGAGGCGTGTTCCTTCAAAATCAAATGTAGGTAAGTTTAAGCTATCAGTTAATTTGTACTGATAATCACTCAAAATCGGAAACGTAATTAGATTTCGTTCGGCAAATTCGTCTTGTACGGCTGGAGACTGAACACTTAACCCAAAAAGACTCACGCCTTTCAAATCAAAGTCTGCTTTTAGATCCCTATATCCGCACGAATGTGGCGTGCAACCTCGTGCGCCGGGTATTTGGTCCCAAGCATGGGGGTTCATATTCGGTTCTAAGGGGCTGCCGGCGCGGGGATATATAAATAAAACGCTTGGCTTCTGCAGTTCTTGCCAAATATTAAGTGATTTCCTTTCGGTCGACTTAAGTTCTATTGCGGGTAGTTCAAGCCCTACTAAATGGTCTGTTAGGCCGTCATCAATCGGAATCGGCAAATCGGGTGGAAGTTCAGTTAAATTTGATCTCATATTTATCCTAGATGATGGGTATAGCCTGCTAGAATTTTTAATTCTAATGACTGATTAAAGATTTTTTTGTATCAAGTACTCTTTAATCTTTGCAAGGAGTTTTAAGTGCAAGCAGAGCTATCTCAAACCCCCACCGTGCCGCTAATACCCGGGCTTGATCTAACCGCATTTATGAACTTTGCCTCAAATCCTTCAAATACACAGTCAATTTTAGATGTACAGAAGGGTCTATTAGCCGCGCCTAACCGAGCCCAAATGGCTCAATGGATAATTAAAGCCATTGGCGATTCTGATTTTCAACATTTATTAAATGAACGCTATTCGCCTGAATTTCCAACCAATGCACAGTTGCAAGCCTGCCCCGAAAATTCTTTGGGTCGCGCACTTGTAAAACACTTAACGGCAAATAATATTCAACTTGATTTTGCGGGATTAGATTTAAGCATGTTCTACGGAAAAGAATTAAGTCCGATCGCCTATTTCGGAATACGCAGTTTACGTATTCACGACATTCTTCATACGGTATTAGGGCTAGGCGTAACGGCGCTAGATGAATACTTCATCGCAAGTTTTACGCTTGCGCAATATCACAGTGCCTACCACATGTTGCTGATTTCATCGGGCTTTATGCACATGACATTTCATGATCCCGAGAATGTGCCAAAATTTATCGAAGGTATCATGCGCTTCTATAACTTAGGACTAAAAGCCAAATTTGTAACTGGCTATCGCTTTGAAGACAACTTCGCGACGCCGCTGGCAGAAATTCGGCGAGAATTAAATTTACATGAGCTGCTCGCCGATAAGAATTAACTTAAGCTTTACAAAGCTAATCTTTGTTCCATTGGCCATTGTGCCTCCTGCCGCAGCCAAAATCTAATATACGACTAGCCTCAACTGCGACTTTCAATGTATAACTACAATTTATCGAGCGGGCGACGGCCATCGGAGCAATATGTGACAGTTAATAATTCTAAAATTAAACAGAGCGTTTTGACCATCAACGGCGTTACTTTTGAACACGTAGATATTTTTAATGTCGTGAATGACTTCTATTACCGCATTCAGCAAGACCCCATTCTGCAGGTGCCTTTTTACTCGGTGCATGATTGGCCAGAGCATGTTGAACGCATCACACACTTTTGGTGGATACGCTTCGGCGGTAAGCCCTATTTATTTAGCGATTACAATCCCGTTGCCAAACATTTTTTTGCGGGTTTTAACGGTGAACTTCTTGCCCGCTGGCTTTCGATATTTAAGGACACTTTGAATACTCATTTAAAGCCTGAACAGGCAGAGTTATGGAAAAATATTTCTGAACGTATGGGCGAAAGTTTAACAATTAAAAATGAAATGTTTAGACGCGAATACGAAAAAAGTCAGCCGAAGTAAACCTCCTGGTAACTTAAAATAATTCATTCGAGACTAAAAAAATTTTCATGCCAAAATAGTTTAGTGTTTATGGTCAATTCAACTATGAAAAATGTGGACAAAAATATTCTGGTTATCGACAGGCTAATAATCTTATTTCTCAATTTATCTGGAACGCTTTAGGGCAATCGAAAACGGTTCTTAATATTGGTGCGAGTGCGGTTTAGTATGAACCGACGGATCAATACGTTATAGCGGTTGAGCCGTCGCAAGTGATGCGCCAGCAACGTCCGCCGCATTTGCCGCCAACCATTGATGGCTCGGCATTTGTGATCTCGCTTGATGACAAATCGGTTGCCGCGGCGATGGCGGTCTTAACAATTCATCATTGGCCCGATCGCCATTATGACCTTTGACGCTTCCGTTGAAACAGAGTTTTGGATGTTTGACGATTGCTCGGAGATAAAAACAGTCGAACAAAATCGTTATGCAAATATTTATTCGATTACAAGTGAGCTTTCTGGTCATTGCGAAGTAATTTCTATTCCGGTTCCGATAGATTGTACGGATCGATTTCAGGTTGCACTTTACGCGCGTTCGCACGAATTTTTAAATTCAGAAGTGCAAAATTCACAATCGGCATGGAAGGTCTTTGCCACTTGGCGCGGAGATACGGTTCGTGAAGATTTAGAATCAGGCCGGTGCAATCAAAAGTATAGTCAGCGTAAGCGCAAGCCCTTTATCAATTGCCAATTACGTTTAGTAGTTTTATTGCCGTAAAGATAAATCTTTGATTGCAAAGTCCCATTATGAGACAAATAAAATAAAAAATCGCGGTGGTGTGTTGCTTGCAGCACAAATTATATGGTCTTTGCCAAATACATCTTCATTACCTTTCTACTTACTTCCTCGTTGGGAAGTTTTGCCTTCGCCGTTGATAAGTGCCAAGACTTATTTATTGACCGTGTTCTCTCATACTCGAATGCCAAAGTAAGTCTGATACATGATGTAAACGATATGGACGCCTCATTAATGAAATTAAATGTTGATTGGAAAGAGATTAAGCTCAGAAAAAAAATAGGCTACGGCGCTTCGGGGGTTGTTTACGAAGCAACATTTCGTGGAAAAAACGTAGCGGTTAAGCTCATTAGAAATGAACATAACTTAAATGGTGAAAGCAACGAAATTCGCGGTAGCGTGATGATTCAAAAAGTTTTAGGTGAGCTTAATTTAACTCCGAAAGTTATCGGCGTCGTCAGTGGCGCCCAGTTAGATATTCAATATCGAAATGGAATTGCTCTTATTATGGAATTAGTTGATACAAGCAATCAGCTAAAGGTGAGTACAGGTAATAAAATCACTGCGACTCATTATGCTTTGCTGTTACGTGAAGCTAAACAAATAGAAAGCGCATTAAGTTATTTGCAAGTTCTACCGATCGACGCTGACGGGTATATAGATGCAGAGGGTCACCTTAAAATAATTGATACCAGTTTCTACCGATACCGACCCAATTACACTGGCAATATTTCTTTTTATGAGCAGATAAAAAAACACTTATACAAAAATTTTATAATTGTGGATCAACCACAATTATCTAACAAGCTTCGGGTTGCAATATAATTAAATTTTCGCGCCAGTTTCGGCCGCGCTACTAAAAAAACTTTCATCAAAGTGCTTTAGTAAATCTTTCGGCCCACCGTAGGTAGCAAAGCTACCGGCAAGGGCTTCTGCGGGCCAGCCGCCGCAGGTAAATCCGATCGAGCGCACTTTCGCCAGCCTGGCCGCCTCAATATCGTAAGGGGTGTCGCCGATCATGATGGCTTCTTCGGGGCAAACCTTCATTTTTTTTAAAGCCGCTGACAAAATATCAGGAGCTGGTTTTGAGTTTTCGGCATCATCGCTAGTGACGCGGTTTGAAAGTAATTTTGAAATTTTGGCTTGTTCTAAAATTTTTGATAAATCGTCTTTTGAAGCCGAGGTCGCGACGACCAGTTGCAGTCCGACTTTAATCATGTGTTCTAAGAGTTCGCGGGTGCCATCGAAGGCTAAAAGATTTGGTAGATATTTTGTTTGAAAAATACTTTGGCGCAACTTTGAGATTTTTTTACCGACTTCGCTTGCAGATTCTATTCCGATGACGAGGGGAAGTAGTTTATCTCCGCCCATGCCAATTTTTTCACGAATGATTTGATAATTGATATCGAACTTAAACTCTGAAATGGCTTCAACCCATGATTTTGCGTGGGCATCGTTGCTGTCAACCAGGGTGCCATCAATATCAAGTAAGACGGTTGAGATTTTCATAACTTTTACGATGCAAACCGTGCGCCACCAATTGTTCCTCAATGCGTACTAAATCAATAAACTTTTTATCTGATTAAATAGTTTAATTATAAGTCTTTTCAACTAAAAGTTTTGAAATGGCTTCGAGCACAATCTCAAAACTTGCTTGATCGCCTTCTATCAAGCAGCGGGGTAAAAAGCTCATTAAAAACTGCCAGTTGGGCTTTTTCTCAGCCGCAAGGATCACTTAAGATTGCACGCACCAGGGCGACAAAAGCAACTTTGTTATTTGCGATTAAATCGTCGATGAAAGCATCTGTTTCAATTCCGCTCACGCCGATGATCGGCAAGTTAACGTAAGACTTAAGTAAAGTTGCATCTGGTAGTAAATAATCTTCGCCTTGATGACCCTCGGGTCGTCTCCAGCCTCCATTGCCTAACGAGACATCAATTAGATCAACGCCTAACATCTTGGAGCTTCCCTCACTCGTACAATCCGGGCAGGTTGATATGATTCTTACTTGCGGAGAAATAAATCGACATCAGTATGAAGAGGTTTACTTAGGGGATGGAGTTAGCGTGCTCGTTGAATCAAAAAAATTTGCGGAGATCCCAGAAGTATATTTAGATCATCACCCCGATGATCGCACAACAATCGAATATCTAAAAATTCACGAAAGCAAAATTGAAAAATTAAATAGATCTTACTACGACGATATAAATGGAATCATGGCCGCCGTTGAGGCCGGCTTGGGGCGGGCCGTGATTCCACTGCACATGCTGAGCGAGGGCAAATCTTTGCAAGTGGTGCAGGGTGAACGTAAACTCAAAGTTCCGATCTATTTGTGTTTTTTGAAGCAGCCCTTTTACTCAAAACTTCACTTGGCCGCGTTCGAAGAAATTAAGAAAAATGTTTCACGGTTTTTAAAAAATTAATTTAAAAAAGTCTGAATCACTTCTAACTGTTATCTCGTGTTGGACTCATATTAAAGCTCAGATGCGCCCAAACCAATGTCTAAATTACTTAATCACGCTCCGGATCTAAGCCGAAGATTTTTCCCGAAACGCCGCTCAGACTGAGGCTTTGGTGATCTATTCTATATTTTATTATTACTAGACTCTTCAAAAAAATGAACCCTTCCGAAGACTAGTTGCAAGCCCATCAAAATTATTTTGATGCTGTCGTTTTTCAAGGAAGAGGTCATCATGTTACGTAGTAATTTTTCTTTACTCAGCTTCATTCTAGTTTGTATTCTTAGCTTCCATGCGCGTTCATCAGAGCTATTTAACGGAGTTTCGGCTGCGGGCGGAGAACTAACCTACGTGGTTTGTACTTCAAGCACCGAACTTAACGTACGTAATGAGTCGCTTTCTAAAATTATTTTTAAAGTCGCGCCGGATGAAAA
>JACMNA010000112.1 GCA_014378765.1 Bdellovibrio sp.
GAATTCACGCGAATTATTTCTGGAAGAGAAATTGAAAGTCAGGCCTCAGCTAAGTTAAAAGCTAAATAAGTAATTTTCAGTGCCAATTTGTCCAGGCACACGACTTGCTTTATACACTTTTATAACTAATCTGGCGTTAGTAAATGCTCCAGAATCAAAGAAAGGTGTTTTATGAAAAGCGTTTTAGCCCTATTAACATTAGTCGTAGGTTTTGGAGCAACTGCATCGGCAAACCATAATGCCGGTGGATTAACAAGCGTACGAGCTCAACAATTCGATCGCGGTGGATACGATGATCGTGGCGGATATGATGATCGTGGCGGATACGATGATCGTCAAAACCGTTCGTCGGGTCGTTGGGTCAGTGAAGAAGCTTATCTACGTTGTAATGCAGACGTGCGACGCGCCGTTTACCGTGGTGACGTAAGATCAGGATACGATCATTACATGACTGACGGTCGCTATGAAAATCGCATTATTGACGGACGTTGTGAAGCATATGATGCGCCACGATGGTTTGTTGAACGATGCTATTTAAGAAATAATCCCGACGTTGCAAATGCCGTTCGCAAAGGTGACCTTGTGTCAGGATGGCACCACTATGTATTGTATGGTCAGACAGAAAATCGTAATTTTAGATGTCAATAAGGTCTTTATTTCTAAGAGTAAATAGCAGACCTACTCTATGTAGAGTCTGCTATTTTATTTTTCTAAAATAAATTTTCGTATCTAGCGCCTACGAAAGTTAGATTGATGACTACAGAATTTTTATTAATAAATGATCCATACTCAATTCCAATCGGAATATACCCAGTTAAATATAAATTAAAATTTCCACCGGCGGTTGTTGTTAATTTTTGTTGAGATCCAATATTTTCTTGATCTAAAATATTCGACGCCTTATTGACGGCGAATTACATGTCAACGCCGTAATTACTACTAGTATTATTTCGACTGAGATTTAATAAAGTTAATTATTATCTCATAGTTTTTATTTAATTCTAAAATCTCACTATGCGACCCACCGATGTCGGGGTGAAACACCCTGGATAATCTCTTTTTAGCCATACCGACAACCTCCGCATTAAGAGGACTTTCCATGTGAAATCCATTCGAATTAAAAAACTCCACGGCCTCGGCAACGAGCGCCGGAAATTTTGGCGCTTCGGCCATCGGGGAATTTTTCTTTGTTTTCTTCTGATCTTTATGTAGCTGCTTTTGTTTTTGATACTGCTGTTTACGATATTCGGCTTGCTTTTGCCTGTAAGCCGCCTGTGAATCAAGTTGCGTCTGCGAAGTGACTCTGGGTGCCCGCCCCGCAACTTGACCAGCTTCTTTGCTAATCGTTTTTTCAAGATTTGTTTTTAACTCTAAGAAATCAGCATACGAGTTTTCAATTTTTAATAGCGTGGCCCAGGCATGTTTGCAGAGCAAACCTTTTTTTGACTGCGGACAAGTGCAATCAACGAATACAATATCACTTTCAATATTGTCGCATTTAAAAGTAACCTTAAATGATTGCGTTCCTTTTATGTAAGCCTGCACTTGATTGTCAGAAGGGCGAGATGCTGCGACAACGCCTTTTGCATAAAGCGTGCGGCCCGCACTGCGGGTTTCGGGCTTAAAAAACCTTTCCCATTTTTCACAAAAAACTTGATCTGACATGATTCACCTTTTATTTTACAAAGATATTCTTGAATGAATTCAACTGCAACGCCGCGCAGATTCAAGTTAAGGGCACAGCAGTTGCATTCAATGTTGCTGGTGTCAGAAATTCCAACTTTTAGAGGAGATCTTTGTGTCTAAACCATTAAGTTCGTTTTTATCATTGCTTGCTAGCGTCATACTTTTAAACAGTTGTGAAAAATTATCCACTTTGAATTTAAGTGGTAGTTCCGAAAGTTCGCCGGCTGCAGCGGTGGAGCCGTTTACACATCCCGCTCAATGCGAATTAAGTGGCGTGAATAATCCCGTTCGCAGCGCTTATAAAATTGGCGAAGTGGCGATGCTTTGTGATAAGGCAATTGCTCGCGTGGACACTCGCTTACAAGAGATCGTCGCAACGCCAGAAAAAATTCAATCAATTGATAATACTTTAATCGCATTTGAAACGGCGATGGCTGATTTTTCTGATGAAGTTACCCCACTAACATTTACTGGCTATACTTCAACTGACGAAAAAGTAAGTGCCGAAGGGTCGGAGTGCGAACAAAAAGTGGGGCAATACAGCGTCGATGTTTTTACCCGACGCGGGTTATATAAAGCATTAGCGGCTCAATCAACTTCCGATGATGCAAAAGCTCGTTTGTTATCGCAAACTCTTTTAAGCTTTGAACAAAACGGATTGAAACTAGATGACGCCACTTTAGCTAAAGTAAAATTACTTAAAGGTGAGTTATCAACAAAAGAAAGCCAATTTACCACGAACCTAAATAGTGATAAATCTTCATTAAGTTTTACGGCGGATGAGCTTAATGGTGCTACGGTCGATTTCTTGGCGCGTTTAAAGAAATCGGATGACGGCAAATATATCGTTACAACTAAAAGCACCGACTACAGTGATTTGATGCAAAACGTTTCGGTTGCAAATACCCGCAAGCAAATGATGTTGGCCTACCTGAATCGAGGCGGACCGGCCAATGTTAAATTATTAGAAGAGGCCGTAGCTTTGCGTGGCCAGATTGCGCAAGCGCTTGGTTTTAAAAATTGGGCGGCTTACCGTACTTCAACTCGAATGGTAAAATCTGATACGGCCGCACTTGGCTTTTTAAATGACTTAAAAGATAAGTTAGCAATTAGAAATCGAGCCGACTTTGCGCAATTACTAAAATTTAAAAAAGAAATCGATCCGACGGCAACTTCGATCGATCAATGGGACCTTACTTATTTATCAACGCAATTACAAAAACGTGATTACAGTTTAGATAACGAAAAAATCCGCGAATATTTTCCGGCGAATACAGTGGTGAAAGGCATTTTTGATGTCTACTCGCATTTACTTGGGGTTAATTTTGTTGAAGTAAAAAACGGTTCGGTTTGGGCCGACAATGTTAAGTTATACGAAATTCATAATGCTAAAGATTGCAAATTGATTGGATATTTCTTTACTGACCTTGTACCTCGCGCGGGAAAATATGGGCACGCGGCCGCGTTCACATTAATCTCGGGGCGCACTTTAGAAAATGGTCAATACAGTTTACCGATCTCCTCAATCGTCGCCAACTTCACGCCACCAGGCGCAGACAAGCCTTCGCTATTAACGCATGGTGAAGTTGAAACTTTCTTTCATGAATTTGGTCACATCATGCACCAAACATTAACCCGAGCCCCATATGCGACCTTAGCTGGTTCGAACGTGGCGCAAGACTTCGTAGAAGCTCCGTCACAAATGCTAGAAAACTGGGTTTGGGATAAAAACATATTAAGTCGAATTTCAGGCCATTATTTACGTCCGGATGAAAAATTGCCTGAAGATTTATTAAAGAAAATGTTATCGGCTGAGAAATTTCAATTAAGCAGCGGTTACACGAAGCAGTTATTATATGCTTTGTTCGATTTAACAATTCATACACAAAATGGGCCCGTTGATGTTACAAAAACCTTTGACGATTTATATCGTGAAATTATGGGTCAAGAACCGATCGTTGGGAACCACTTTGCCGGCACGTTTGGGCATATGATGGGTGGCTACGATGCTGGTTACTATGGTTATTTATGGTCAGAAGTTTACGCGCAAGATATGTTTTCAAAATTCCCGAGTGATGATTTAACTGACCCGGTTATGGGCGGGCGTTACCGCTCGATCATACTTGAAAAAGGTAATATGCAAGACGCCATCGAATTACTTCGCGAATTTTTAGGTCGCGAGCCTAATGCTGAAGCTTTTTTTAAGAAATTAGGGCTGTAAATATTAAATAATTCGTTTACTGTAGTTGGATTCGCTTCCAATTGAGAATCTAACTGCAGAAAGCGCCACGTGAACAAAAACGCAAAAACAAAATCAAAATCAAAATTAAAAGTGACCTCTGAACTTGATGTAGCGCTCTCGCCAGAAGGCATTGTAACGCTATTACTGAAAGATCATAAGGCCATGCGCGTGCTGATGAAGAAGATTAAATCGCATCGAGCTGCACCCGCGCAAATACGCACAAACTTTAAATTACTTGAAAAACTAGTTTTATCGCACGTCAAAGCCGAAGAATTTTCTTTGCTCAAACGAATCGAACATCATCCGAAGTTTGAAGACCATGCTAAAGAAAGCATAGAAGAGCACCATATCCACGAAAGCGTGCTGGTTGGCATTAGAAAGTTAAAAAGTACTGATCGGCAGCTGACTCAGATCAAAATTTTCTGTGAACTACTCAAAGACCATATTGATGAAGAAGAAGAAGAGCTTTTTCCGCAGTTTAAGCGTTATTCGGCCTTATCAACTCGTAAAAAAATGGGTACTTTGTTTATTCAGCGTCGAAAGCAAACCCATCGTCCCGACGAGAACTTGGGCGCACTAACCTCAGTTAAAGTTCTGCCTAAATAAACAAACGGCGGTCTCAATTTCGTGAACAGGTGTCAAAGAGTTGAACTGCCTTAAGTAAGCTCTATTGTTTTTAAGATTATAATGTCTCAACTTGAATCAAAAATCAGGTTGGCTAGCCTTTGCATAAAGCTTAGGAGCATTGATGATCACAACTCGTATTATTTCAGCTTTGATGGTTTTTTTTGGAATTGTCAGTGCGGTTTCTGCCGGCCGCTTACCGTCATTCGATCCCTATGGCAAAACGAACCGAGTTGGCAATTTACTAAAAGAGCGTAGTTACAATTTCAAGCTAATGGTGGGCGGCGATGCCAGTGTTCATTTTCACGCAATGCCAGAAGAAAAAGTTAAACTTTCTCTGAACCTCAGTAGCATTAAACCAAGTTTAAACGAAAAATCAGAAGACTATGTATTCATCAAAGATTCAGGTCAAAAAGTTTGCCTGATGTTTTCTGATTCTTTTTCAGACTCTGATTACGGACAGTTTGCCTGTTTTATTGAGCTTACGCATTCTGCGGGAAAACGTGACGGAATGTAATGAGTCAGACGGTGGTTTCCCCCCAATTCGAATTCATTCAATTTACTTTATTTAAGTTGCAGTCGTTGGTAACGCAATCCCAATTTTTGCAAAATGAAATCGCGCAATCAATTGAAGAGTACTACATCGTCATTCGCTACCATTATTTACTTAATCGCGTTGAAGATTTAAAAAAATACTTAACTTCTAATCCGCACTATCAAAATCATGCATTCAACCGCGTCGCCTGTCTGATGCTCAATGTGATGCGCGTTGAAGCTTTATCGCCTACGCAGTTGCAAGACCATTTCTTTTTTTTTTCTGCTTTAGAGACCTCAGTGGCTAAAGCTGAAGGCCTTCTGTACCTGGCCCTTACGCTCGATAATCCGCGCAAAGCCGAATTGGCCGCTTCGACCTTTCAAATGGCAGCCGCACAATTTAAATTGTTAGGATTTAAAACCAAGTATTTCTCTTGCGAAGTGGCCGCCTTAAGTCAGCAAGAAGAAAAGTCTTCATTAGAAGAAATCGTTGTTAAGTACGAATGCATTTATCGTGAATCGATCAATTTAAAAGAATCTTATTCAAGTGGCATCATTCAATATAATATTGCCGAGCGGTACTTCGTAAATAAAAAGTTTGAAATGGCAAAGCGTCACCTTGCAATCGCTTCGCAACATGCCTCAAGAACCGAAATTCCTAGAACTTATTTTTATATTCAAATTCTAAAGTGTCGGGTTGCCCAAGAGCTAGAGTGCCTCTACGAAGTCAGTTCTGAACTAGAGGAATGTTTAATTTGTTCATATAAAGAAATTCAAAAAGAAGCTCAAATGTTAATTGATCAGCGAAATAATCAACACAATCCCGTTAAGCTTGAGTTAAATCAAATTATTTTTAAATATGACCTGACCCCCAATGAAATTAAATTACTTCGTTGTTTGCTTAGCGGCGAAATTGAAATTTCAGCAGCCGGCGAAAAGCTTTTTGGCTACCTTCCCGACGAGAAAAGTTTGAATAACCGCATCAACAACTTAATCAGTCGTATTAAGAAAAAAACCAATCTTCAAATAAAAAAAAGTTATAATAGAATTCGCATGGCCTAGCGCTTAATCGCTCTAATAAAAAATCGTCAAACTTTTAGACGATTTTTTAAGTGCAATTTAAGATTTAAACGTGAAACATTCCCCTATATTCAGCTCAACTTAAACGTTACAGTTTGTGAAAAGTTCGGAAATGGTTTCTGAGCCAAACTGTCACGTATAAAAAACCAATGGAGTATCCATGAAATCTGTTATCATGACTATCGTAGCAATGGCTTCTATCTCTGCATCTGCTTCTACATACGTAACTGTTGAAGTATGCGGTAACGGCGAAGTAGCAACTTGTGAAAAAGTAACTTACAAAGTTCGCAAAGGTAAAATGGTTCAATTAGCACAACAGCCACAAGGTGCTTCTTCTGAAGGAATCGTTCAAACTCCACGTGAGTACGGCATCCCTTCATTTTTACAAAAATTAAGCGACGCTTTAGGTGGCGCGGCCGGAACAGCTGATCCAGCTGATCTTTCTAACGGTGGACCAAACTAATTATTTCTCGCAAGAAATAATTCGTAAAAGAGAGATCGAAAGATCTCTCTTTTTTTTAACTTCGGCGCTAGTTTCTTCAAAGGTAGGCCATGAATTTATTAAAGACGCGTTTTTTTCGCCATTACAAAAATAAACCATATAAATACTTGGGCCTGGTTAAGCATTCTGAAACGCAAGAAGATCTAGTATTATATGAAACCCTCTACGAGAACCAATCGGCAAAATTGTGGGTGCGACCGAAAGCAATGTTTTTTGAAAATGTTGAAATAAATGGGATGATTCAACCACGCTTTGCGCCCGTACAGTTTACAATTACAGAATATACCTCTATTCAAGATTTTCCCATTTCTCAATTTTCGATCTTACATAATGAAATCATGGAATCGACAGCCACTACGCCAAAATTTGCGGAAAGATTAAAAAACAAAAAAATTTACGGCCTTCTGATTTTTGATGGCGCTACGCCCGTCGGGATGAAGCTTGGATATGCTGAGGCCGGCTCACTATTTTATTCTTGGTTAGGCGGAACTATAAAAGCTTATCGTGGATTAGGGATTGCCTCTGAACTTATGCGCGTGCAGCACGAATGGTGTAAAGCGCAGGGCTACGCGGTGGTTGAAACCAGATCGCGGGAACCTTTCACAGATATGATGCGACTTAATCTCGCTTTAGGATTTAAAATTACGGGCACACTGATTGACCCTAAAAACCAACTGAAGGTTATTTTTCAAAAACAGTTGTCATAGATTTAGGTTCATGTTGCGATCACCTTATGAAAATACTAATAATTTTATTTAGCCTGACCTCAAGCCTAGCCTTAAGTTACGAGGGTTTTCGTTGCGTGCCGTCGGCCCGGTCAACCCGCTTTCAAGTATTAGTGCAAGAGGCTCAAATTGAAATTTTAGTCACTAATCCGACAGGCTATAGCTTTATGCCGCAATTTGATAGCGGCGGAACGCTATTTAATATTTCATTTAACAAGATGCAGGCGAAAGATCTTGAAGAGCTTAGTGAACAGTTTGCTTTCACGTGGCCCAAAGATTTATGCAAAGTCGACAGTGAAAATTTTAAGGTCAGCTGTAACGGCATCGCTACGAATCTGGTTAAAAGCATTAAAGCCTTTGGAATAACCACTACCGAAATGACCGAAAAATACGAAGAAGACATTTATATAAAAAGAAAATTCAGATTTTCTTTAGAAAAAGACAATATGTATTTTGTGTCGCAAGAGTATGATATTAAATTTTGCCAGAAATTTACCAAATAGTTATTTTAGCAAAATACGGTTTAGGTCAAAGTGTGCCGGCACTGGTATTTGATCAATTGCATTTTCAATCATGACTCGGGCACTATTAAAACTAAGCCCCATTCCGTGCCCCGAGCAGCCCGCCATTAGATGAACTCCGGGTCGTAGCGGATTTTCGCCGATCAGCATTTGATTGTCGGCGGTGAAACCCATGATTCCGCTCCAACGATAATTAATTTTTACGTTGGCCGTGTTTTCAAAATAACTTTTGGCAAATTCGGCCAATGCATTTTGAATTTTATCGGTAGCGGCATCGTGCGCGGTGTTTTCGCCTTCGATGTCGTGATTGCGAAAGCCGCCCACTAGTAGTTCTCCAGTCGGTAATTGTCGAAAGTAGCATAAGTGTTTGACGAGGTAACAAGGGCCTTTTACAAACGGAGGTAAGGGTTCGGTAACAATAACCTGCCCCCGTTGCGGATGAACAAAGTTTTTTAATTCCGGCAAAAGCTGCGAAGCAAACCCATTTAGGCAGACGAATACTTTTTTGCAGTGAATTTGATGACGTTGAGTAGTTATTTTTATTTCAGACGCTAAGTGCGTAAGTGAAAAAACCTCTTCAGCAAGTAAGTACGTAGTATTTTTTAATTTGGATTGAATTTTTTTTAATAGTTTAAGCGGATGAATGACGCCGTCGTGCTTATACTGAATGGCTCCTTGAAAGTTACGAACTCCATAATTTTCTTTTAAATACTGCTCGTCGACTAATTCAACGTCGATCTGCGCAGCCTGCATGTCAGCAAAAATTTTCTGGTAATGAACCCAGTCGTCGGCGGAGGGTGCCACCGTGCAAGAGCCGGTGTTTAAATAATCAACGCTGCTTAGATCATCTTGGATAATTTCTTTTTTTAAGTGCTCGCGATTTTCTTCCGAGAATCGCCAGATCTCGGTGGCCTTTGCTAATCCGAACTGAATATTCAGTTTATTAAAATGTTCGGCCGAACCGCAGGTAATAAATCCGGCATTTCGGCCCGAGGCTCCCGCGCCCACCGCATTTTTATCGATCACCGCAATTTTTAAAGTAGAATCTTTTTTTTCTAGCCAGTAAGCGGCAGATAAACCGGCGATACCAGCGCCAATTATTGCCACATCAAAATTTTTCTGGTGATTGGCTGATTCATCGAGCCAATATGAAATTGTCATATCTTTAAGTACATTTCAATTGAGGTGCACTGGCAAGGTGTACCATCGCGCGTGCAAATATATTTAATGTCGCTCCAATAAAGCGGGTGTTCGATGATGACTGTAAAGCCAATTTTTTGTAAGTAGCGAAAAGAAGAGTTGTTAGGTGATTCTTTCCAACAATGCGTGATAATTCCGTTTGCGCCTACATTTTTAAAAACCTCGATTGATTTTTGCGAAAGACGGGGACCCCAGTTTTGCCCTTGTAGTTCAGAAGCTACGAATAAACTTTGAAAGTACCCGGCTTCATGAAGACTGAAAGGCCATAGATCAGGGCGAAGTTTAGCGCCTTTACCGTGTGCCCATTGGCCGGGTTGAAACGCTAGTCTGAGGCCTTTAATGGTGTGATTAACTGAATCGACCAATACGAAAGAGCTAATTTCGCCATTGGGGCCCATCGATTTTTTTTGGCTGGCGATTAATTCTTCTAGAGAATAATAACCTTGGCCAATTTGCTCATCGGTGAAACTTTTAACGGCGGCAATATCGGATGATAAGAATTCTCTGATTTGCAAAGTTTAATCTTTGTCTTCTTCAACTTCTTCGTCGTCATCATCTAAATCGATGTCGTCATCTTCGTCTTCATCATCTTCATCAATTTCTTCTGAAGGCTCAATTCGTAATAACCAACCCTCTTCGTACGGGTCATCTTGAATTACAGAAGACTCTTCAAGAACGTGGGCATTCACTTCAATAACGGTTCCCGCAACGGGTGAATAAATATCTAAAGGGCCGTCGTCAGTTTCAATAGTGCCAATGGCTACGTCGGCCTCAACTTTTTCTTGCTCGGGCGGAAGATCAACGGAAGTAATTTCGGTGATATCGGCTAAACCTTCTTCGTTAATTCCGATGGTAATAATTCCGTCTTCTTCTTGGTACCACATGTGATGGTTGTAATTTTTAAATTCACCAATTAAATCTTTAGCCATTTTGAATCTCCTAGCACTTTCTAAATAAAAGCATCATTTAGTATTATCGCGTTTTCTAAAATTTGTATGCCCAAATAGTGGCTTCTTTGGCAGCGTCAAGACGCTTTCGTGAAAACAGCTAAAAAAGCATTTATTTCGATTCATTTTAACGAAATTTTACGGTGGGTCAAATTTTGTCAGAGTAACGCAGACTTAAAAATTTGCGTAAACAGAATCAGTCTGTTACAAATCATCCTCTTTCCGAAAAATGTTTGCTGTCAAAAGATCAGAGGGGGATTTATGACGACAATGCGTTTTTTTGTCATCGGTTCATGGACCGAGGGCATGCTGCATTTTCAAAAGCTACGTCCATTTATTGTCTCTTACGAACAAGCCTCTATAACGGCTCAAGTTTATCGTTTGCCTGCTGGAATTCCAGTGATTGTAAGCGGTGGAGATGATGAAATTATAGGCCAACTGGTTGAGCTTAAGTACGACGAAACTCTAATTTCATTAATGGATGCGTTTCATGGCGTTCACTTGACTGAAGCCACTAAGGGCTTGCATTTGCGTAGTACGATTACCGCGAAAAAAGCCTCGGGCCTTTTAGAGGAGGCGCAAGTTTACTTGTATAATCCAAAAAAAATATCGGCCAAGGCGCAAAAAATTGCCGGCGGTGTATGGTTAGAAACTATGCGCAGCGATCCGCCGTTGTCAGAACAGCTGACGGAGCGCCAAAGAATGTACGTACTCAAACTGGGGGCGGCTAAGGGCCGCGATATTATTCCGATCAATGACCTAACTTTGTACCGCGAATTAATGAAACTAGAATTGATTGTCGATAAGGGACGCCGTTTAGCATTGAGTTCTTTAGGCAAAGAGGTTTATAACCACCTGATCTAAAATGGTTGAATCAAAAAGCGCCGAGACTTTATTTCGAATTGTTTTACATGAGCCGGAAATTCCGCAAAACACCGGCAATATTGGCCGAACTTGTGTGGGCACCAATTGCGAATTGCATTTAATTGGACCTATGAGCTTTGAAATTAACGACACCCAGTTGAAGCGGGCTGGGCTTGATTACTGGCCGCATTTAAAGTGCTTTCAATATTCAAGCTATGATGAGTGGTTCGCGCAAGTTGAAGACCCATCGCGAGTTTTCTACTTAACAACTAAGGTCAAAAAAAGTTATTACGAACCAGTGTATCAAAAAGGCGACTGGTTAGTTTTTGGGAAAGAAACTAAAGGTTTGCCTCCCGAAATCATCAACCAGAATATAGAACAAGCGGTTACGATCCCCCAACCCGGACCGGTGCGTAGCCTTAATTTAGCGACGGCGGTAGCCATTACGATCTATGAAGGCTATCGACAAATTTATCATCCCTCCGTTCCATAACTCGTTGGCGGATCGCTTACTGATTAATCAACCTAGCCGGACCTACATCCTGGGACCCTCAACCAGGTAAGACTTGGTAAGTCTTGCCGTTCTTCTGACGAAGTTCTATCCTAATTTACTATGATACAAAAAATTCTAGCAAAAATATTTGGTACCAAACACGAACGCGAAATGAAAAAGATTCAACCGTTGGTTGAACAAATAAATAGTTTCGAAGCTAACATACAAAAATTAAGTGATGCTGAATTGCAAGCCAAAACTCCAGAGCTTAAAAAACGTTTAGCAAATGGTGAAACGGTTGATGCTATTTTACCCGAAGCTTTTGCGGTTTGTCGCGAGGCCTCTAAACGCGTTCTGGGCATGCGTCACTACGACGTGCAAATGATTGGTGGCGTAATTTTAAACCGTGGTTCAATTGCCGAAATGCGCACGGGCGAAGGTAAAACATTGGTGGCAACCTTACCGGTCTTTCTAAATGCTTTATCGGGAAAAGGCGTTCACGTTGTGACGGTGAATGATTACCTAGCAACTCGTGACTGCGAGTGGATGAGTCAACTTTACAACTGGTTAGGTTTATCGACTGGCGTGATTAAGCACGGTCTAACCGATGATGAACGACGCGCGGCCTACAATGCGGATATAACTTACGCGACTAATAACGAATTAGGATTTGATTACCTACGCGATAATATGAAGTTCGATTTATCAGAATACGTTCAGCGTGCCCCCCACTTTGCAATCGTCGACGAATGCGATTCGATCTTGGTGGATGAAGCGCGGACGCCGCTTATTATTTCAGGTCCGGCGGAAGCTTCTACAGATAAGTATTATACAATTGATAAAATTATTCCTCTCTTAAAACGCGATGTGCATTTTGCCATTGAAGAGAAATCAAAATCAGCCACTTTGACTGAAGAGGGTAACTCGGAAGTTGAAAAATTACTTAAATTAGATAACTTGTATGATCCCGCGAACATTGAATTACTTCATCACGTCAATCAAGCCTTACGTGCGCATCACCTTTACCGCTTAGACGTAGAATACATGATTAAAGACGGCGAAGTAATCATCGTCGATGAATTTACGGGGCGGCTTATGCCAGGACGTCGCTGGAGTGACGGTCTTCACCAAGCCATTGAGGCCAAAGAAAAAGTTGAAGTCAAAAATGAGAATCAAACTTTAGCAACAATTACTTTTCAAAATTATTTTAGAATGTACGACAAATTATCGGGCATGACCGGAACCGCTGACACGGAAGCGGTTGAGTTTAGAAAAATTTATAACTTAGGCGTTAACGTTATTCCAACGAATAAACCGGTTCGCCGCAACGACGTTGAAGATATCGTTTACAAGACGGAACAAGCAAAATTTAAAGCAATCACCAATGATATTAAAGAACGTCACGCTAAAGGCCAACCGGTTCTGGTGGGCACGGCTTCAATTGAAAAATCAGAATCTCTTTCACGTTGGCTTAAAACCGAAGGTGTTCGTCACGATGTGTTGAATGCTAAACATCACGAGCGCGAAGCTGAAATTGTAGCTTTGGCGGGCCGCAAAGGTGCTGTCACCATCGCAACCAATATGGCCGGCCGTGGAACTGATATTATGTTAGGCGGTAATGCGGAAGTCTTGGCAAAAAAAACGGTAGCCGTGGAAGAGGGGCCCGAATTTGAAGCCGCGGTTGCGAAGTTTAAGGGGCAAACCGAGTCTGAAAAAAAAGAAGTAATTGCCGCCGGCGGACTTTACATCGTGGGCACGGAACGTCACGAATCACGACGAATCGATAATCAATTACGCGGTCGTTCGGGTCGTCAAGGTGACCCCGGCGAGTCGCGCTTTTATCTTTCGTTAGAAGATAATCTGATGCGAATTTTTAACGGCGAGCGAATACAAAAAATTATGACGATGTTAAATATTCCTGAAGACGAACCAATCACGCATAAGATGGTTACGAATGCCATCGAAGGTGCGCAACGTAAAGTTGAAGGACATCACTTTGATGTTCGTAAGCACCTACTTGATTACGATAACGTTATGAACATGCAACGAAATGCCATTTACAAAATGCGCCGGCAAATTCTTGAAGGTAAAGAGATCGAGCGCTCGTTACTGGATATGTTAGGCGATGTTGTTTCGGTTATTTTAGATACGCATGTTCCGCAAGATGCGAAAGCGCAAGATTGGAATTTAGAAGGTCTTAATACGGCGTTGATGGCGCAATTTGGTTTTCAAATTGAATTAAAGCCGTCAATAACTTCAGCCCAAATTCAAGATGAGATCACGACGCGCGTAAAGAAAATTTTCGAACATCAAAAACAATCTATGGGGCCTTACTTTGAACAAATAAGTAAAATGGTAATGTTGAATGCCATTGATCAACGTTGGAAAGAGCATCTTTATACTTTAGATAAAGTAAAAGAAGGTATAAATTTACGTGCTTACGGACAAAAAGATCCACTGATTGAATATAAGAAAGAAGCTTTCAAAGCTTTTGAATATCTAAGTAATATCATTAAATCAGAGACCATCGAAAAAATGATGCGCGTGCAATTAGTCAGCGGCGAAATGGAAGACGCATTAGAAAAAATGCGCCCACAAGACGCCGATGTGGAAGGACTTAATTACTCCGCACCTTCAGACTCCGATGATTCATTCTCTGATATGCGACCCGCGACGGCAACAGCGCACGCGACGCCCGAGCCACCGCCCAAGCGTCGTTTAATGGCCGGGCCGCCGAGTGGTGGCGGTGCAGATAGTGAAAAATCGTTGAACCGCGCCGAACGTCGTCGCCAAAAAGGCCGATAATGAATTGTCCTAACTGTCAGACCGATGTAAAAATCACTGAACAGAATTACGGAAGTCTTTTTACGTGTCCGTCGTGCCAGGCCGCTTACTTTATTAATTTTGAAGGCCAAGCCGAATTTGGTGAAATGAATGAACTTTCTTTAGAGGTCACGCCAGAAGCTAAGGCGATTGAGGGCTTTTCCGTTGCGCCAATTACTTTTAGCGAACCAGCGATAGAACAAGTAGTAGATGCGCCACTTGAACTAAACCAAGACTATCAGATCAACGCTTTCTTAGACCAACCCGCATTAAATGGTTTCGCAGCGGCGGCGCAAGATATTTCAGATTTTGGAAATTCAGACACGCAAGTGGCCAGTCTTAACTATGATTTAGTTATTTCTGGATTAGATACGGTAGAAATCTTAAGTTTATTTAAAGAGGCCATCGATGATTCACGTTTTGGTTGGGAATCAAATTCAATAATGAAATCGATTCGTAACGGCGAAGTCAGCTTATTGCGCCTTAACCCCGTCAAAGCGTACATGCTATCAAAGCGATTGCAGTTTTTAGATGTACAAAAAAACTGGAAACAAAATGTACTTAGTTAGTTTATTATTTGCCCTCATGCTGGCATCTAGTTCAACTATTTCTTTTGCGCAAGAACACGGAGAAAGTGCGCCAGTAGAGGGCGCCACCGAAAAAGATTTTTCGGGTAAGCAGTCACTTGATTGGATGGAGTTTCAACAAAAGCTAGCGGAACAAAAAGGTAAGCTTGATTCGCAAAAAATTGTTGTGGAGGAACTGATTGCCGCCAAGTCACACGTGCCCGCTGATCAGAGAATAGAAGCGGCCGAAGAATTACAAATTGAACATCGTAAATTATTAAAAATGATTGATGACTATAATCAGCGCAGCGCCGAATACGAAACTAAGTTTCCTGAAAAAGGCGTAAAAGTAGCCCGCATCTACAAACGGGTCGACCCAAAAAGTATTGAAAGTATCGAGAATGATATGACATTAGAAGGGCGACTTTCTAGGTTGCACGGTAAAGTCATTAGACAGTATCCACGTTCGGCAAACCAATCCAAAGACGCGAAGTCAAAAAACAAAGGTCACGGTCAGCCGGCGCCGCCGACAAAGCCCGTCGAAAAAGATGTTACCGATCAAATTATTTTACAGAAGTGATTGTAAATTCAAAGTTGGCCGCATGAACATGCTCAAGCTCATATCGATTAATTGAAAAAGTAGCTGGGCCGGTTATATTTATTTCTGTTAACTTCCACTGCTCTGGAAATTCTTCGTCACTATACACTTGGCTGGCTAACAATGAACTACCGGCCAGGTCGATTTTTTTATTCTTTCGCATCGATTTAAAGTCATCGATTTTAGTCTCAAGCGAGCGCGTACTTAAATCTTTTTTAATATTGGCGCACGAGAAATCGTGCTGAATGGTGGGTTTCGCCCCCGCGTAAGCAACGTTCAGCGCCTCGAATTTAAGTTCTATGATTGAGGACGTTTCGCAAATCATTTGTAATTTATCTGATGTTACCGAAATGACTAACTGACTTAAATTAAGTTGAAATGATTGCGTCAGTGCCAATTTACGTTTTTGACCGTCGGTCATTTCATTCTGATCACTAGTTCCATCGCTATTTTCAACGCTGGCAATCTGTCGGTTAGGTTGATTGGAGTATTTCAAAACTAAGCCAACAAAGACAAAATCAATCATTACAAAAAGCATTAACCATTTTTTCATTAGTACTCACAATTCAGGGAATTTAAATCAATTTGTCCCGGGCTATTTCGATCGGTTGATGAAGCAAGGTAAGGTTGCATGGCGCTATCGGACGTTGTGATATGTGAAAGTCCCATAGCATGACCAATCTCATGTAACATAAGACTCTCGATATTTACTTTGCCTGAACGAACCGTGTCGTCCGTTTTATAAAAGCGAAAGTACTTAGCATTTATTTTAATATCAGCCTCTTTCAGTTTACTGATATCCCAACGAATTGAAGTTCGCGCTTGTTCCGATGACTGGTCTGAAGCCCAGTCGGTCATCCAATAGATTCCGTTGATGCCATCCGCGGTACTTGCGCCCGAGTAGGCGTTGTCGCGATGAACTTGAATTAGATTCATTGATTTACGAGTATTCCACGTTGAGGCTGCTTGAATTATAGCGCTGTCATACTCGGGCGGAACACTTTCAGTAATTATTAAATGAAACGGTGTTGATGATTTCCAAGAAACCCGTAACCCTTGCGAGCTCTGTACAAAATTGCAAGAGTCTTGTGAGCCCATTGCGAAGACATCCTGATCGCCAAATTTTAAACTGAAACCTTTGCTACAATTCGACAGGCAAAGCACCGCAGATATGCAAAGTAGGAGATATCCGAACCGTTTTTGTATCACTCTTTCATTTTGATATAGGTAACGAAATTTGACGAGTCGAGTTCTAGCGAAGGCTAGGTTGAAAACGCATGCTTATTTGATATGCACCAACCACTCAGCGAATTTAACTACTTAGATTGCTCGACGTTCTATCTTACGGTATAAATAAAGCTCAAAAGAAAACTAGAAGGAGACTTCCCTCATGGCTGAAAATCATGATCATCATAACCAACGCGGTTTAATTGCATTTCTTGGATCAATGGCTTTCGTTTTTATATTTTTCTTTTACATCGTCTTTATTAATAAGGGTGTTGAATTGAACGAAAACGTCTCTGATCCCGCGCCAGCGGATGCGCCTAAATATGATTTGCTCAGCGAAAAAGAACCGTGGTTACCAAAAGCTGAAGTGGTAACTGCCGGACAGAAATTATTTAAGCAAAATTGTGCTTTATGCCATGGCCAAAATGGTGATTTGGTTGGTGGTATTGCTAACGCTCGACACTTAGTCGACGGCCAGTGGAAAGTGGGTAATGGAATGATTGCCCATTTTAAAGTTTTACAAAACGGCATTGCTGGAACACAGATGGCATCGTTTAAGCAAACTTTAAAGCCTGGAGAGCGTTGGGCTATTCTTAATTACATCGAAACAATTACAAAAAATAAATCAACCGACAAAACTGAAGACATTGCTACTTTTGCAAAATCGGCAGACTAAGGACTATAAGTGAAATTAAGTGGGCTAGTTTCTTTCATTTTAATTTTTCAATGCATGATCAGCTACGCTGACAATCTTAGCAATGGCTCGACCGCTATGCGCGAAGAGTACACGGGCAAAGAGCCTTTGAAGCCCGCCGCTGAAATGCCAGATGAACTCGTCGGCGTTAAAATCGAAGAAAAATTGGGTCAGACGATCGACCTTAATTTAAAAGTAACCAATGAAAAAGGCGAAGTCGTTGCCCTTAGCTCATTCTTTCATGCGCATAAGCCGGTGATTTTAAGCCCGGTTTATTTTAGTTGCCCAGGCCTTTGTAATTTTCATTTAAATGGCTTAACCGATACGCTTAAGCAGGTTGATTGGACCCCAGGAAATCAATTTGAAGTTGTAGCATTTAGTTTTGATGCGCGCGAGAAGCCCGAGATCGCCAGCAAAAAGAAAGACAGCTACTTAAAAGTTTATGGTCGCCCCGGCACTAGCGAGGGTTGGCATTTTGTGACTGCCGATCAAGCCACTATTACCGCGCTTACTCAACAATTGGGTTTTAATTTTAAGTGGAACGAAAAAGTTCAAGAGTGGTCACATGCTTCGGCGGCGATCGTTGTTTCGCCAGAAGGAAAAATTTCTAGATACTTACACGGCATTCAATTCGAACCGCGAGATGTAAAGTTGGCTTTGAATGAGGCCGCAAACGGCAAGGTCGGAAATATTGTCGATTCCGTGATGTTGTATTGTTTTAAGTATGATCGTCACCAGTCAAAGTACGGATTGCAAGTCTATCGCGTCATGCAACTAGCGGGCGCTCTGACCGTGGCTATTTTTGCGATATGGTTGATACCGGTTATAATCCGAGCGAAAAGGGAGAATTCATAGCATGAACTGGTTAATAGTGATGAATAAATTATTGTTAGCAAAATCTGCAGTGGCGGGCACTTTCATGCCCGTGCAAGCTACAGAAATTTCAAAACAAGTAGATAACCTTTACGGATTTCTAGTTGTAGTTAGTTTTGTTTCTTGCGCAATTTTAATTGGCGGAATGATTTATTTCGCCGTTAAATACAAACGTAAAACGCAAAACGATAAAACCGCTTACATCACGCACGACACGCGCTTAGAAGTTTTATGGTCGGTTATTCCACTGATTGTATTTTTGCTCGTGTTTGCTTGGGGCTGGATTATCTATCACGATATGCGCACGATGCCGACAAACGCTTTAGAAATTCAAGTGACAGGTAAGCAATGGGCGTGGTCGGTTGATTACAAAAACGGAGTGAAAGCTTCGGAAGTCGTTGTGCCGGTGAATCGCGATGTAAAATTAATTTTAGCCTCTGATGACGTGATTCACTCTTTCTATGTTCCTAGTTTTCGTATTAAACAAGATGCCGTACCAGGGCGTTACACGGCTTTGTGGTTTCGCGCCGAAAAACTGGGAGAGTTTCACGTGTTCTGTACGGAGTACTGCGGAACTTCGCACTCGCGCATGTTAACTAAGTTACGCGTAGTTTCGCAAGCCGACTTTGATAAGTGGTTAACCGAAGAATCTGATGTCAGCGGTTTACCGCTAGCGCAGCGTGGAGCCAAAATATTTCAAACGCGCGCGTGTGCCTCTTGTCACAGCGTGGATAGCCCGGTCGTCAAAGTAGGGCCGTCGTTAAAAGCTCGTTGGGGTACGCCATTAAATGTCGAAGATGGCACTACCGGCGTGTTTGATGAAAATTATGTTCGTGAATCAGTTATGTTACCGCAACAAAAAATTGCAAAAGGTTTTCCGAAACCGTCGCCAATGCCATCGTTTCAGGGTCAGCTATCTGAAGCTGAAATGATTGCATTAATTGAATATATTAAAGGTTTAAATTAAGAGGTAAAAAATGGGACACGTATCAACTGGCAAAAGTTATATTAACGAAGAACCAGGTCTTAAATCTTGGTTTACTTCGTTAGATCATAAACGAATTGCGATTCTTTATTTTGTAGCTGTGATGACGTTTTTTCTAATCGGCGGCATCATGGCTTTATTGCTGCGCTTAGAGCTTTTTTCGCCGAACACCGCGGGCAGTGTGATGGAACACATCCCGAATTTTCTACGGAAAGCGGGCGACACTCCGGCCGATTTATATAATCAGGTCATGACTTACCATGGAGCCATGATGGTTTTCATGGTGATTGTTCCTGGAATTCCGGCGATCTTTGGAAACTTCTTTTTGCCACTGCAAATAGGCGCTAAAGACGTGGCCTTTCCAAGACTAAACTTATTAAGTTGGTATGTCTTTATGGCGGGCGCGGCCTTAGCGGTTAGTACTTTCTTCTTTTCAAAAATTGATACGGGTTGGACATTCTATACGCCGTACTCAATTCGCAGCGGAACTTCAGTTGTGATGATGGTGGTTGCGGCTTTCATTATGGGAATGAGTTCGATTTTAACGGGACTTAACTTTATCGTCACCGTTCATAAGTTGCGTGCACCCGGCATGACCATGTGGCGAATGCCACTATTTTGTTGGGCCATTTATTCGACCGCGATCATTCAAGTCTTAGCGACACCAATCTTAGCTATCACTTTATTGTTATTAGCGATGGAGCGAACTTTCGGCGTAGGTATCTTTGATCCAAAGCTTGGCGGCGATCCGGTTTTATTCCAACATTTCTTTTGGTTTTATTCGCATCCAGCCGTTTACATTATGATCTTACCGGCGATGGGAATTATCTCTGAACTGATCACGACGTACTCGAAAAAAACTATTTTTGGTTACACGGCCATCGCGTACTCATCGATTGGTATTGCGGCCGTTTCGTTTTTTGTTTGGGGTCATCACTTATTTGTTTCGGGACAATCAGAAGTTGCCGGTATCGTGTTTTCATTCTTAACCATGCTAGTGGGTGTTCCAACGGCAATTAAAATGTTTAACTGGCTGGCGACGCTTTATAAAGGGTCTATCGAATTTAGAGCTCCCTTATTGTACGCTTTAGGATTTTTATTTTTATTCGCGATTGGCGGAATGACGGGTGTTATTTTAGCTGTCACTGCGGTTGACGTTCACTTTCATGATACTTATTTTGTGGTCGCGCACTTTCACTACGTGATGGTGGGTGGAACATTGATGGCGATCATGGGCGGATTGTTTCACTGGTTTCCGAAAATCTTCGGAAAAATGCATAGCGAAACGGGCGCGATTATGTCGTGGGTGTTTATTTTTATTGGTTTTAACGTCACATTCTTTCCGCAATTTATTTTAGGTGCGAAGGGAATGCCTCGTCGCTACTTCGACTACATTCCTGAATACGAACAGCTTAATAAAATTTCGACGGTAGGTTCTTGGTTGATCGCGACTGGTTTTATTATCGCTTTAATTACGGTTATTAAAGGTCTTACGAGCGGAGCTAAGGCACCGAAAAATCCGTGGGGCTCTAAAACTTTAGAATGGCATGCGGAATCACCACCTATTATGCATAACTTTGAACAAGATCCGATCGTGACTGCGGGGCCTTATGAGTACAAGTAGATTAGTTAACGGCGTTGAAGTGGCTTCTCATTACCGTGATGCCAATCATCAGTATCAATCAAACAAAGAAGGTCTTTGGTTATTCATGGTAACCGAAATCTTGATGTTCGGCGGACTATTTGTTGGCTACATCATTTTTCACGGAATTTACCCTGAAATGTTTGCGGAAGGGGCTAGATCATTAGATTGGAAGATGGGTTTTATTAATACTCTCGTTCTGATTTTTTCTTCTTTCACGATGGCGCTAGGAATCTATTTTATTCAAGTGAAGCA
The DNA here is from genome assembly GCA_014378765.1 of Bdellovibrio sp. Classification (GTDB taxonomy): domain Bacteria; phylum Bdellovibrionota; class Bdellovibrionia; order Bdellovibrionales; family Bdellovibrionaceae; genus Pseudobdellovibrio. Next base: position 21,082 of record JACMNA010000112.1, read on the forward strand.
AAATAAAAAAGCGACCATTGCTTTAGCCGTTACGATTGCGTGCGGTTTTGTGTTTATGCTGATTAAGTACTTGGAGTACACGCATAAATTTCACTTAGGCCTTTACCCCGGCCGCATGTTACACATGCATGAAGGCGCACCTGAGCACGCCAACCTTGGTATGTACTTTGGTTTTTACTACTGCATGACGGGCCTGCACGGTATTCACGTTATGATCGGTATGGGGCTTATCGGTTGGGTCATGATTAAAAATATGCGCGGTGATTTTAACGAAAAATATTTCACGCCCGTTGAAGGCGTCGGAATTTTTTGGCATATCGTCGATTTAATTTGGATCTTTTTATTTCCACTACTTTACTTGGTCGGATAGGAGACGAAAATGGCACACGGTCATAATGAACACCACATAATGCCTTTGAAAACATACTTAAAAGTGGCAGGAGCATTATTTCTTCTGACATTTTTAACGGTCGGCGCACACGTTTTACGTGAGCACTTTGAACCGTTCTCGGCAGTTATCGCATTTGCGATTGCTTCGGTGAAAGCCTACCTAGTCATGGCTTTTTTCATGCACTTAAAATATGACGTCCCTTCGAATCGACTGATTTTCGCAACGGGCTTTTTGTTTTTAGCGTTATTGTTCGGCATTTGCATGTTGGATATTTACACGCGTATTTTTCAAGGAAATGTTCTTTAATTTGTGTTCAAGATTTATAGCAGCCTAACCAAGTTTGGCATTGTTATCTTTGTACTGCTAGCCGGGTTAGCCGGCTACGCCAGCGGTTACCAAATCGAAACTGTTTTTCAATGGCGCCACCTTGTGTGGTTCGTAGGTGGCCTTTATTTTTTAAGCTCGGGCAGCCTTGCGTTGAACCAAGTGCAAGAATATAAGCTCGATCAAAAAATGCCCCGCACGGCGAATCGCCCGATCGCCACCGGAAAAATAAAACCAGCGGCCGGTTTAATTTTATCACTTGTGATGATTTTTGTTGGCGTAAATATGCTTTTTGAACTTTCGCCAATGGCGGGATATCTGGCCGTCGCCTCGGTGCTTCTCTATAACGTGGCTTATACAATGTATTGGAAGCCGCGGTGGATTTTTGCAGCGGTACCGGGCGCGATTCCGGGCGCACTACCAATTACTATTGGCTACGCCGTTAATAATCCGGATATTTTCAACTCTGATTCGATTTATTTATTTTTAATTATGTTTTTGTGGCAGATGCCGCACTTCTGGACGCTCGCGATTAAGTACAAAGAAGATTACCGCTTAGGTGAGATCCCGACTTTGCCCACGGCGCTAGGGGTACCAAAAACTTTATTTCACGTAGGGCTTTATACTTTCGCCTATGCCGGGGTTGCGATTGCTTCGCCATTTTTTTTGCAAACCAGTTGGGTTTACGCCGCGCTGGTTTTTCCGTTCGCGTTTATGTTACTGAAAGAATTTTTTGCCGTTTACCGTAGTGAAGCGAAAGAACGCTGGTTTGCGTTCTTCATGTGGACCAACATCAGTATGCTAGTGTTTGTATTTGTTCCGGTCGTAGATAAATGGAGTTTTCTATTTATTGGCCGTGTTTAATTCGACTTAAAAGGGTAAGCTCAAAAGAGTTCCTTAATTAGTTGCAGCTATCCAAAATTTCATTAGCTTCAATCTACAAACACGGTAATTACCAAACATTGTTGGCAGCAGAAGTTCGGTCTAAATCTTACCTTTAAACTCTTCCGGTGTATCGATTTGCAAATGCGGATGCGCCTTCTTAAATGCGTCGAGCGCAAGGCATCGATCATTAATTCGGCTTAACGTTTTGTAGTTTTTAATGTCGACCCCAATTCGATGAGCCGAAAATAATTGCGTGACCAAGAAAATATCGGCCGCAGTTACAGAATCTCCGTAACTGTATTCGCCCGCCGTGGTTGCCATTACTTTTTCGGTGGCGGCTAGCCCGTCTTGAATCCATTTATGTGACCATTGAGTTCGTTGTTCGGGCGTTGTGTTTAATTGGTGTTCTAAATATTGTGTTACTTTTAAATTGGTTAAAGGGTGAATGTCGGCATTTATATTTTCACAGAGTTGGCGCACTTTGGCCTTTGCGAATGGGTCAGATGGGTATAGACGTTGGGTCTCGGGAAAGGCTTCATCTAAATATTCAAGGATGGCGACAGTTTGAGAAATTGCTTTTTGATCATGCATCAAGGTGGGTACGCCACCGGTGGGGTTGATTTTGCGGTACTCAGGGTTATTTTGTTCGCCGCCTTCATTGATCAGGTGCACCGGAATATATTCAAATTTTAGATTTTTAAGATGCAGAGCGATTCGTACGCGGTAAGAGGTTGAGCTGCGGAAATAGTTATAGAGAGTTAAATTGGCCATGGACCATCCTTATAAAAGAACTCTATCGTAACCAGTCTTGTACGTCGGGGCTACCATGCTGCGACGGGTCTACTAGGCAATTTTGGCAAGATTTGCTAGAGTTTGGCCATCAAGGAGACCTTTCATGAATAAACTCATTATTCTTTTTTTCACTATTCTTTCTTCGGCGGCTTTTGCACAAAAAGATTCACCAAATATTTCTTACTCAATGCCTTCAGTTGAAGCCGGCATTCGTTGGAGTTCGGCCGATGCACCGGCTGGTTCATCCGCCAAGCAAGCGTTAGGTATTCAGTTAGGTGCTTCAACGGTATTTAACTTTGCGCCCAGTTTTGGCTTAAAGACCGGTTTATTCTACGTCGAGCGTCCATTCTTATTTGATACGTCGGGCGCTGAATCGAAAGGTAAGATTACTTACTTCGATATTCCGGCATTCTTTATGTTTAAATTCGAAGAATACGCCGGAGTTTATTTTGGCCCTAGTTTATCTTTTAAATTGGGTGATGAAAGTACGCCAAAAGCATTATCTGGTATCAAGGGTACGGTCATTCCGTTAACTTTAGGGGCGCAATTTAAATTTACTTCTACTTTTGGATTAAATGTTTTCTTCGAAACTTTAAGTGGAGATTCGGCTACTGGTCTTTCGAACAACCGTGCCGTTGGTGCTAGCTTAATGATTGCGTTCGACTAGTAAAAATGAAATTAGCCACGCTTAAATCAAAACGTTCTTTGGATGGAGAATTGGTCGTTATTTCAAAAGATCTTAAATCTTTTGTGCGCGCGACTTCAATTGCACCTAACTTGCGTGAAGCGGTCGAGCGCTGGTCTGAAACCGAACCCCAACTTAAAAAACTGTCGGAAGAATTAGCGGCCGGAAAAGCTACGGGAATTGAAAAAGTACCTGATGAAAATATTTTTCATTCAGTCTTACCACGTACTTGGTTGTTTGCCGATGGTTCAGCATTTATTCATCATATTAAATTAGTTCGAAAAGCGCGTAACGCTGATTTGCCAGAGACCTTATTAACGGTGCCCTTGATGTATCAAGCTGAAAGCGGTCGCTTCTTGACGCCGACCGATCCAATTCCGCAACGCGATTTTGCACACGGAACTGATTTCGAAGCCGAAGTCGGGGTAATTACCGATCATGTTCCGATGGGCGTAACGCCAGAACAAGCTTTGCAGCATATTAAGTTATTAGTTTTGATTAATGACGTTTCTTTACGTGGATTAATTCCGGGCGAACTTGCGCAAGGGTTTGGTTTTTTTCAAAGTAAACCTAACAAAGCTTTATCGCCAGCGGCTTTGACGATCGATGAATTAGGCGAGCACTGGCAAAATGGCCGCGTGCAATTACCATTAGACGTTCGTTATAACGGTGAGTTTTTTGGTAAAGCTAATGCAAAAGAAATGCATTTTCATTTTGGTGATTTAATTGCCCATGCGGCGAAAACGCGTGATTTAGCGGCGGGTTCGCTGATTGGCAGTGGTACGGTCGCCAACGAAGATCCGACAGCAGGTTCAAGTTGCCTGGCCGAAAAACGAACTCTCGAGCAAATAAATAACGGAAAAATCACGACGCCCTTTATGAAAGTGAACGATACAATTGAAATTGAAATGCGAAATACCAAGGGCGAAAGTTTATTTGGCCGGATATTTCAAAAAGTACAGGCCGCTGAATAGTTTGCTTAATTTTATGATTTAGCCAGGTAGTTAAAGTTATGAATAATTTTTTTCAGTTTCCTCAATTTTATCCCCAAGCAAAAAATCTCCGACAAGAGTTTGTTGATAATTTTAAAAACTCAAAATCCACTCATGCCAAACGGTTTGTTTGGGATTATTGGTATGATGAAGATCAATACCACCTTATTCGCACCCCCGCGTTTCATTATTTCACTAAAAAACTATATCAAGATTTTCATTCGCATCTAGTTCAGTGGGGACGTGAAAATTTAGGCTGCCATGATATTTCTCCACCTTGGCTTAGTTATTATATTGACGGGTGTTATCAAAATCTACATTCGGATGTGCCGCACGGCCCATGGGCCTTCGTGTATTCTTTAACACCGAATGAAAAAGAATTTCGCGGCGGAGAAACATTAATTTTAAAAGATAGAACTCTTAACTATTGGTCGCAATTTAATGAAAAGCACGAATACGAATACAAAAGTTTTGTTGAGCTTATTCCTTCAAAGATGAATCAATTGATAGTGTTTGATCCACGGTATCCCCACGGTGTTAGCGAAGTGAAGGGCACGCGCGACCCACTTAAAAGTCGCTTGGTTATGCACGGGTGGTTTGTAAATCCACGGCCCTACGTGGTGGGCGGACTCAAGACCGCACAGGTTCAAAAAGCCCTTGCGCCAGCCTTTCAGCTGCTTAGCGATGTATTATCACAAATTGATTTACTAAACGGCACAGTTTCAATTCGTTTGCAAATTGATAAGGCGGGTCGAGTTACTCAATATAGATTACTAACCAGCACAGTAATCTCTTTATCGCACGTGAAGGCGGATGAGCTGTATTTGCAAAAAGAATTAAAATCTATTTTCGCGTCAACTTTGTTTCCAAAAAGTTTACAGCCATCACTTATAACCATTCCGCTTTTATTTAAATGAGGGGCCTTATGACGTTAACGCAATTAAATTACATTGTGGCGGTTGATAAGTTTAAAAACTTTGGTGTAGCGGCACAAAATTGTGAAGTGACGCAGCCAACGTTAAGTATGCAAATTCAAAAGCTTGAAGACGAAATGGGTTTAATTTTATTCGATCGTAGCGAGCAACCCATTAAAACAACAAAGTCGGGTGAAATCTTAATCAAGCAGGCTAAAGTAATTTTACGAGAGGCGGCTAAGTTTTCTGAGTTGGTACTAGAAGATAAAGATGAAACGCGCGGTGAAATTCGCATTGGCGTCATTCCGACTTTGGCGCCCTATTTAATGCCCATGTTTCTAAAAGATTTTATGAAGCAGAATCCCAGTTTAAGAGTCATCGTTGAAGAATTGCAGACGTCTCAGATATTAGAAAAGCTTGATGATTCACAGTTAGACTTGGGTCTTTTAGTAACCCCAATCGAGCATGCGGGCCTGAAATCTGAGCCGCTATTTTACGAACCATTTTTGGCTTACGTTTCAGAAAAATCGCCGCTTGCTAAGCTTAACAAGATCGAACAAAAAGATCTTAATTCAAATGAACTTTGGTTGTTAACAGACGGGCATTGTTTTCGTGAACAATCACTGTTGCTTTGTAAAGCCCGCAAAAAAAGTTCAGATGTGAATAAGCAACTGCAATTCGAAAGTGGAAGTTTAGAAACCCTCAAAAAGATGATTGATCAAGAAAGTGGTTTCACGCTTTTGCCCTATTTAGCTACTATGGATATCAAAGCCTCTAAACGACTGAAAGAATTTACAAATCCGGTTCCATCACGAGAAGTCAGTTTGATTTATAATCAATTTTTTCGAAAAGATAAAATCAAAGCCAATTTGATCGAAACGATTCAACGGCATTTACCTAAAGAAGTCGCGCGTTCAACAACGAAGGCCGTTCAGATCGTTGATCTTCCGTCAGGGCATAAGGTCTGATGAACCCGTTTTTTCAATTGGCGAAAAAGTATAAGACGCCGCGTGAAGTTCAACGTTACATTGACTCTTTAAAATATAACAAAGCCGACAGCGTTCAATCAGCTCAAGCCGGCATTCGCAGTGGCCAGGTGCACTGCCTAGAAGGCGCGTTTATCGCGGCCGCTATTCTTGAATATCACGGCTATGAACCAGTGATTATGAGTCTTGAAAGCATCGATCGCCTAGATCATGTAGTTTTTGTATTTCAAGAAAAGGGATTATGGGGCGCGGTTGGGCAATCAAGTGATCGGGGCTTACGGGGTCGTGCGCCCGTTTTTAAAACTTTACGCGCCTTAGCCTATAGTTACTTCGATCCTTACATTGATGAAACTGGCTGCGTTCGTGCGTACCAACTGGCGCATTTAGATGAAACACAAACTAATTGGCGAACAAGTAGTCGCAATGTTAAAAAAGCTGAAGATTATTTAATTTATTTAAAGCATATAAAAATTAAATATTCAAAACGCCGGCATTACCACTTTCGTAAACGTTGGAATGCTAAAATTATTTTACCTAGAAAAATTTACTGGTGGTAATTATAATGTGTAACGGATTTCGACTGGAAATAAAATATCGGGGTGAAGAGATTTCTTAACGGGGCAGGCATTGGCCACGTGTTCGATCTTTCCACGATAATCTTCAGGAATAGCTTTTGGCAATTCAATGACTGTTTTCAGACTAGCAATGCGCCGAGGATTCGGGTTCATTTCTTTTTCGACCGAAATTTTTGAGCCAAGAATATTTTGGCCATCACGTTCAGCCACGATGGCAATCGTTGTTAAAATGCAAGTACCCAAAGCCGCCGCAATTAAATCAGTTGGTGAAAAACGCTCGCCGCGCCCTTGGTTGTCTTTGGGCGCGTCGGTTTCAATGGTTGATCCAGATGGCCCGTGGTTAGCCTTGCAGTGTAGTTCTCCCGTGTAAGTCGCCGTGATTTGTACCATAAAGAAGGTCCTCATTCCAGTTGCTTAAGTCGATGTGTAGCGCTTCAGAAATAACTTCGTTAATGTGTTCAACAAAAACAAATTCTATCTGAGACTTTACATCCTCTGGAACATCTTTCAAATCTTTTTCATTTCGACGAGACATGATAATCTTATTTACGCCGGCTCGCTGCGCGGCAATTACTTTTTCTTTGATACCACCAACCGGCAGAACTTTTCCTCGTAGGCTAATCTCGCCCGTCATGGCTAACCGTGAACTGACCGGCGTTCTAGAAACTAACGATGCTAACGAGGTCAACAGCGTAATACCAGCCGATGGGCCGTCTTTGGGAATGGCGCCAGCAGGCAAGTGAATATGAATGTCGTTCTTGTTGAAATCAAAAGTAGGCGCTAAAGTATTTAACCGTGCTTTAAGTAATGATTTTGCAATCTGAGCGGATTCTTTCATCACATCACCAAGCTGACCCGTTAAGATTAATTCTCCTTTACCCGGAACTAAGGCCGTTTCGATAAATAAAATATCGCCGCCCACCGGCGTCCAAGCTAAACCAGTGACAGTTCCGGGAGTGGTTAACTGATCGGTGACTTCGTAAGTATACTTTTCTGAGCCAAAGATTTCTTCGATATCAGGTAGGTCAACTTTGATCAGGCCCTCAGCTTTCAACACATTTTCGGCGCGTGATCGGCATACTTCACCTAACTTACGTTGTATATCTCGCACGCCCGCTTCACGAGTGTAGTGCGATATCAATTTCATCAGAGCTTGATCTGTAATTTCAATTTGCTCTTTTGTGATACCGTGCTCTTTTAATTGCTTGGGCCATAAATGGTTTTTTGCAATATGCATTTTTTCAGCCGTGGTATAGCCGCTCACTTCAATGATTTCCATTCGATCCAGTAATGGTAAAGGAATGGTATCTAAAGAATTAGCTGTGGCAATGAACATAATTTTAGATAAATCAAATGGTGTATCTAAATAGTGATCGGCAAAAGCGCCGTTTTGCTCAGGGTCTAAAACCTCTAGCATGGCGGCCGACGGATCACCGCCATAAGTTCGGCTTAATTTATCAATCTCATCTAGCACAAAAACGGCGTCGTTTTCTCCCGCTTTCTTCAATGCAGAAAGAATTCGACCAGGTAAGGCGCCAATATAAGTGCGACGATGCCCGCGAATTTCGGATTCATCACGAACCCCTCCTAAGCTTACGCGTTGATATTTTTTTCCTAAAGCTTTAGCGATACTTTGACCTAGTGAAGTCTTACCAACTCCGGGTGGTCCGACGAAAAGTAGGATTGAACCTTTCTTCTCATTTTTAATTTTCAGCACGGCTAAATGCTGCAGAATTCTTTTTTTAATTTTATCTAATCCATGATGATCTTGATCAAGAATACGTCTAGCTTCTTCCAAATTAATTTCTTGAGTGTCTGACGACTTATTCCAAGGCAAAGCCAACATGAAATCTAAATGCGAACGAATCATTTGGTATTCGGGCGATTGCGAGTTCGTATTTTCAAGTTTATTTAGCTGTTGATTAGCCAATTCAAGAGTTTCATTGGCTAATTCTAGGTCTTTAATTTTTTTACGATATGTTTCAATAATGCTATCGTCATCGCCTTCACCCAATTCTTCTTTAATCGTTTTCATTTGTTCACGCAAGATATGATCACGCTGGTTTTGACCAATCTTGCTGGTTAATTTCTGGCGGATATCCTGTTGTACACGAAGATTTTCTTTAAAATCATGCAAAAGTGATAATAAATTCATAACCCGCGCGCGTAGTTGCGTGGTCTCTAACAATTTTTGCTTCTGACTTAAAGTAATCTCTGAATTAGCGGCCGCCATGTGCGATAGCAAAGAAAGATCTTCGATCGCATCGACCACTTCTTGCACGGGCTCGGTATTGCCCGGAATTAATTGCAAGACTTCCTTTGAAACTTGCTTAAGGCTGGCTAACAAGGCGCTTTGAGTTGTTTTGTCTGCATCGATAACATCGTCTAAGCGCTCAACGAAGGCTTCAAATAAATCAGTTTCAGGTTTAAACGCATTAACCTGCATACGGTAGTAGCCGCGCACCACAATAAAATAACCCGAATCATGGTTACCCTTTACCGATTCGATTTTGCATAGCGTGCCAACGTCGTAAAGGTCATCTACGGTTTCAACATTCTTTTCAGGATTCTTTTGAGTCAAAGTTAATATCCAATTATTTTTTTCTTGCGCTAGATCAACCGCCCGTAGACTTTTGTCGCGCCCAACTTTTAAGGCCTGCGTTACTCCAGGATAAATCACGGTGTTTTTCAATGGTAAGACTGGAAATGAGCCAGTAGGAATCATACGGTCTCCTTTAAGGCTATGAGCCTTTTTTCGTTATAAGTAGTCAATGCAAAGGTGAGGCTTGATCTGTAACTGTCAAGGTGACAATAAAATGAGCTTGGCCCTAATAACTAGGGAAATAATTAGATTGCTAGCCAAAAAAGCTACAGTTATCTTCATTGTCATGAAGCAGGCTCTGAAGATTTGTATGCCGATTATTTTTTTTAATTTTATAATTTCTTGTACTCAAAAAAACGAATTAGGCACAAAAGAAAACCCGATCAAGTTTTACCTTGTTCCTGCGCAAGACATGCAAGGCCTAGCTGAAAATGGAAAAAAACTTCAAGCTTACTTTAAGAAAGACCTTAATTTAGAAGTCGCCGTTGAATTACCGCTTAGTTATATTGCGGTCGTTGAAGCGTTCGGGTCAAAGCGGGCCGATGCGGCCATCATAAATACGTTCGGATATGTTCTTGCAAATGAAAAATATGGCGTTGAGGCGCGCCTTAAATTAATGAATCGAGGTCGCGACGAATACTACGGGCAAATTATCGCCCGCGTTGATGGTCCGCAGACAATAAAACAATTAAATGGTAAAAAATTTGCTTACGTCGATCCGGCGTCAACGTCGGGTTACGTTTTGCCGCTTAGATTATTTAAGCAAGAAAAAATTAATATTAAAGAGCATATATTCGCCGGACGTCATGATGCCGTCGTAACGGCCGTGTATCAAAAGCAAGTTGATGCCGGGGCCACATTCTATACGCCGCCCGATGACGACGGCACCCCCAAAGATGCGCGCATGTTAGTTAAGATTCAGTACCCTGACGTCTTTGATAAAATTAAGATTTTAAAATTGACGGGCCCAATACCAAACGACCCTGTGGCCTTTCGTAAAGACCTACCCGAAGAGATGAAAGTAAAGATTGCTGATTCGCTTAAAAAATATATCAAAACAGAAGATGGCGCCAAGGTGCTTTTAGCTATGTACCATATTACTGATTTTAAATCCGCTAGTGATAAAGATTACGATAAAGTTCGTGAATATTTAAAGGACTTAAATCGCAAAGCTGTAGATTTTATTAAGTAAGACTCCGAAAGAAAACATGTAGCTTAGATTGCCAGCTGAGCCACGAATGATTCAACCATGCTTCGTGCGGAGCTAAAAAATAAACCCATTCCAAAAATTAAAAGAGAACTCCCGATACGTACATGACGGTTAATCGTATCGCTAGTGTAAGAGTAAACTAGCATTTGCAAGCTGAAAGCTAAGTCATTCGCGACTCGAATTAAAAATCCAACCGAGCGATGCAGTGCCTTCTTAAAAAGTCGAACTTGTTTTTTAGGAGAGGTAGATAGGCGCGGAGGTTTCAAAAATTCTTTTTTAAATTGTAAGCGCCCTTCAACGGACAGAATAATAAGGCCCGCGACGATGAAAGCCGCATCGAATGGAAATGTAATCAGTAGAAATCCGACGAAATACCTAATTAAAGAATAAAAACTGTAAAAAAAGCGGGTGGCCGCCGTTAAGCTGGCATTCACAAAAGTATTTCCGCTTTCGGAAAAAATTTCGATGGGGTCCGTGAACAGTTTTCGGAAGCGCGTCGCTAAACCGGCTCGCGCGATTTCTCGTCGGGTGCGCTCGGCATCTTCCGTCAGGCCGCTGCGAGTTTCAAACTTGTATTTAAAGACACGCGCTTTGGTTAAAGCTTTTTCGTCTTTTCGTAAACTATAAATTTCATAAGCATTCTTAGCCAAGCGCACGTTCAGCTGGTTAGTAATATCGCGAAATACTACGGGGTTAGTGCCTTTGCGCAATCCAAGCATTGAATAAGACGCTAAAAACTTTTCAATTCGCTTTCGAAATTCATCTTTTTTCTCGCTTAGCCACACACCGCGCAGTTTTTGATTGCCCAATTCAACCAGATCGATCGGATAATCTTGAAAATAGGCCCAAATGTAATCCCACCAAAAATCAGTCATGGTTACAAAGGTTTTTTGATCACTCGTGATCAGGCGGCCGTGCTCCATGATTAAATTCGACAGCACGTTGTAGCCATCTTTGGTTTGCAGAACCTGCACCCGCTTAATAGATTCAATCGTATGAACCAAACCTATAAAGGCTAACTGAAAATAATTACGTAAAAAAACTTGGCTTTTTATTTTAGAATAATAAGCACGATGTAATTTAAAAAGCGCATTGGCATCGGTAGTAATTTCAGTTAAAGTTAAATAAGGCTCGGGTACATTAGGTCTTAAGTGGGCTTGGTATTCTAAATCAAAAGATTCAGAGGCAAACCCTCCATCAAGTTGACTTGGGATGGTCACATTGTTAAAAACTTCTTCGTAAAAGCGCACGACCGACTGTCCTGAGACAACGTACTTATCCAGACCTTTTTCCACAAAAATTTTTTTAATTTCGGATAATCTTAAGTTCTGACAAATTCCAACGGAACTGATGAACAATAAAATTAAAAAAGGGAACACAAACTTCATGAGTTTATTTTAGCATGAGGGGCGCGATACGCGACAAGCGGAGTCTTAAGAGGGTCCAGTCCTAAAATACGAACTAGTACGAGCGTAGAAGCGCTCGTACCAGACCTTTAATTTCAACTTGATCGGCAGCATACCACATTGATGTTAGCTTCTGATTTGCAGGGCGCAGTTCGATGAGTTTACCGAGTTGAGGCTGTTGCGGGTTTTGTTTGTGAAAGTAACGCTTAACCGTCGCCTCATTATCAACACTGGCAATAACTAAATCGCCATCGCGAGCCGCTTGTTGTGATTGAATCACCAAGGTGTCGCCACTAAATATGCCTTCATCAATCATCGAGTCGCCTTCAACTTTGAGGGCAAAAAGATTTTGCGCGTTTTTAATTAAATCACGTGGGATATCGACGAATTCATTTTCGGTCACGCGCTCAATGGGTAAGCCCGCGGCAACGCGACCTAGAAAAGGTATTGGCAGAACCTTCGAATGATCTGCAAACCTAGTAGCATGGCTTGGGGAAGACTGACCAGCGAATACGCCACGAGAAGGTTCTGCCTGTAAACGCTCAACTAAATCTTTATGAAAATCTCCGGCCGAATGCAAAATTTGAATCGCGCGCTTTTGATTTTGGGGAATTAACAAATACCCCTTAGTCGAAAGCTGCTTCAAATAATTTTGAACGGAGTTAAAAGAAGCAAATCCAAAGTGATCACAGATTTCCTGGTAGGAAGGTGAAATTCCTTTGCCTAGTAATTCAGTTTCAATAAACTGAAGAACTGATTTTTCTTTTACGGTCAATGATGGGAGAGGCGAGTTTAACTTTTTCATACACATAAATTACACTGTAATTTATGTGTAAGTCAATGGGGTCTAGTTGTTTTATTTAAGGCTAATTATTTTTAGTAAATTCATCCAAAACGGGCTTTGCCGACGCTTTTGGCTCTATCTTAGAAGAAGCCTGTTGGTGAGGCGCACTTGAGCAGTTTTGAAACAACAACAACATAAATGGGTTAGCGATAAATAAGATCGCTAAGATGAAACTACTTTTAGTCGCCATGAACGTACCTCCAGACCTTTGGTCTAGTTACTCTTCGGAGCAGCTAGAAAAAACATGAGGACTTTTTTGGTGTGGTATGATGAACTTCCCAAAATGCTTCGATTAATTTGTCTTTTTTTATTGCTGTATTCTTCACACGCTCAAAGTGAACCTATTACTTTGAGACAATCGTGCATTAATTCTTTACAAGCCTACAAAAGTTTTTTCAAAGTAGAAGCGCTTGCTGAAGTCTGTGATAAAGTTGAAAAAAAAGAAATATGTAACAGCAGTAATGGCGTACCCATTTTTCATCTCGATCAAAAAAGTAAATTAGAAAAACCGAAAAAAATATTAGTGATTAGCCTGATCCACGGCGATGAAACCCAGGCGGGATCCTTAGGTCGATTCTGGATGGAGCGCCTCATGAAAGTGGATGCGCGCAACACGTGGCGCGTGATTCCCGTCGTAAATCCGGATGGGGTAAAAAATAAAACTCGCACCAATCAAAAAGGGGTTGATCTTAATCGCAATTTTCCGACCGCGGATTGGGGCGATGATGCCGTTAAGCTTTGGGAGAAAAAAGAGCAGAAATCTCCACGTAAGTTTCCGGGATTTGAGGCCGGAGCTGAGCCCGAAGTGAAATGCGTCATAAGCCATCTTGAAGAATTTAAGCCTGACTTTGTGATCTCTATTCATACGCCCTTAAAAGTTTTAGATTTTGATGGCCCAAAATTAAAAAACCCACCATCGTACGATTACTTACCTTGGAAGAGCTTAGGTAATTTTCCGGGTAGCTTGGGCCGCTATTTGTGGGTTGAAAGAAATACGCCTGTGCTCACCACCGAATTAAAAAATTCATTGCCCGAAACGGGCACCGTGTTTGAGCAACTCCAAGATCTAGTGGGAACTTTAGTAAAAGCCGACTTAAAATAATCGCAAGAAATTGATTTAGTGAACCGGCTTATTATCGGATGCTTGTTGGATAGCCAATATGCGCTCTTTCGGATTTTCTATTTCATTTTGAATTTCAATCAAGCGGGCCAACAAAGTTTCTTTGGCTAAACGAATGGCACCAAAGATATTATCATCATATGCTTCAGCTTCAATTGAAGTGTCAGCATTTTTTAAGATGACGGCAATTCGAAACTGATAATCTGATTTTTCGGTAGCTACATACGCATCGTCTGAACCGTTGTAAACACCGTTTGGATCACGCGCAATAACCATCACTAACGTTTCGGGAGTAACGAACGGGTTAAAATCCAATATCTGCTGATAGATAAATGATTTCACTTCGGGATCCGATTCAATGAGGTCAAGGGTGTTTTTCAGAAAGTCTGAATCTTGAGACATGGCTACCTGCCTTTCTGAGGTTCTAATTATTAATAGAATATCATGGGCTTACCAACTTCTAAAGGCTTCCGGACCCAATATTTTCTATTTTAATTTAGACTCAATTCATCATCACGTGTGTCTCGACTTAGGTCAGTGTATCAATATGAACTATGGCTGAAATCAAATTACATGCATCGTGGCTGAAATATCTTAAGAATGAATTTGAAGCCGACTACATGTTGCAACTGAAAAAATTTTTAAAGACGCAATACGACGCCGGCAAAATTATTTATCCAAAAACAGCTGAGTATTTTAATGCTCTCGATCACACCTATCTTAATAATGTAAAAGTAGTGCTGCTTGGCCAAGACCCCTACCATGGCCCCGGACAGGCCCATGGTCTCTGTTTCTCGGTCAAAGATGGCGTGCGATTTCCACCGTCACTTAAAAATATATTCAAAGAATTAAAAAATGATCTTGCTGTAAAGATTCCAGAAAGTGGCGAACTTACCCGCTGGGCTGACCAAGGAGTGCTTTTACTAAATAGTGTACTCACCGTTGAGGCAGGACAGGCCGGATCACATCAAAACAAGGGGTGGGAGAAATTTACGGATAAAGTTATTGAAGTAGTTAACGAGCATTGTGATCACGTCGTATTTATTTTGTGGGGCGCGTATGCGCAAAAGAAAGCTTCGTTCGTGGATCGCAAGAAACATTTAGTGTTGGAAAGCGTGCACCCTTCACCATTGTCATCACACCGCGGATTCTTTGGTTCGAAGCCATTTTCGCAGACAAATTCTTTTTTAAAAAAGCAAGGGGTTAAAGAAATCCAATGGTAAGAAAACTTATTTGGATTTTCGCCGGGCTAACGCTTTCTTTGCAATTTGCAATTGCTTACGTTCTTCGTGATTTAGGCGAAGGTGCCGCAATACAAATTATTAAGTTTCAAACGACTTTGGATCCTAACTATTTTAAATCTGTACTTGAAAGCTGGGGTCCACAAGGAGTTCAAATATTTTTACGTCATTACTATTTTGATTTTTTCTATCCGATTGCTTACAGCGGGTTATTAACCGTCAGTATCTTCATAATTTTCCCGCGCTCAAGAAAATTATTTATTATTCCTATTGTAGCGGGTATTTTTGATATAGTTGAAAACATCGCTCACATCTCTTTAATTCATAATGAAAAACTTTTAGATACTAGTGTATTTTATCTGGGTGCGATAAGTGCTATCTTAAAATGGCTCTTAATTATTTTGAGCCTAGCGCTTATAATTTTCGGAGTTATTCGTAAAGCAAAGCGACCCGCAACCATCTCATAATCGAATACTCAAGGCCTTAGTTTTGAAATCACTAACTGTACACGTTGGTGCAACTTCAAAACAATGACAGGATCACTCTAACAATTTTTAGAATTATTAAAATAATTGCTAAAAAACATTGAATTAGACGCGCCTGTTTCCGATACCTAGCATGTCTGGTGCTAGGATATGATTTATGCGGCATTCGAACTTCTTTTCTTTAGGTTTGTTTGAATGTCGATTACAAGCGAGATGGCGCGAGTCATTCTCGCTTTTTGCATTTTAGGTGCTAGTTACTGTTTAAAGGTGGCTAATTCTTTTTCTTTAAGATCTAAGTTTTCCATATTAAAAATTAATTTCTCTTCGATCTCAGAAATATTTTTTGAAATGCGTGCGGATTCAATTGCGATAGCTTGAGCCTGTTGGCCTTGAGAAGTTAAAAGTAGAGTGTTTTGTTCATCGAGTTTGATTGTTAATGATGCAATCAACTCTTCCGCCCGCGCGATTTTTTTTTGTAAATCTTTAATCTCAGAGCTAATTTTTTTAGTCTCTTCTTTATAATTAAATTTTTTATCGGTTTCTTTATTCTGGTTGTTCGCCGCTTTTACTTTTTGGTCAATTTCATCGCTTACTTGGTAACGCTCTTTAAGTGCGCCTTTTTCTAAACTCCACAAATAATCTTCATAGCTGCCGGGATAAACTTCAACGCGGCCATTTCGGATTTCAATAATTTTATTTGAAACACGATTAATAAAACTGCGATCATGGCTAACAACTATGAGCGTTCCGGCAAAGTGGCGAAGCGCTTCGGCTAAGGCATTAACTGTATCAAAATCTAAATGATTCGTCGGTTCGTCCATTAGCAACACGGGCTTTTTCTGCAGTAAAATTTGGCCCAGGGCCACGCGGGTTTTTTCGCCTCCCGATAATACCTTAATCTTTTTATGAATATCATCGCCCGCGAATAATAATGATCCTGCGATTCCCAGTATTTCTTGCTTAGTTGTTTCGCGATAAGCTTTTCTTTGTAATGCATCTAAAACGGTATCTTCATTTAATAAATCTTCCGTTAAGTGCTGAGCGAAATAAGAAATTTCAACTTGATAGCCTAATTTGAGTTCCCCGCGAATAAGTGGAACACGGCCCGCCATTGATTTGAGTAGGGTCGATTTGCCTGCGCCGTTAAAGCCGACGACGCCTAGCCGGCTGCCGCGCTCTAAAATTAAGTTTACCGAATTTAAGATTGTTTTATCGCCGTAACCTAAATCGGCATCTTTAATGACGAGCACTTCTTTACCAGTTTGAATCGGCACCGGAAGATTGATACGACTACGAACCGGTAAAGCTTTGATCTCTATCTTTTCCATTTTATCAAGTTGCTTCATACGACTTTGCGCTTGCTTAGCCTTTGTGGCTTTGGCGCGAAAGCGGTCGACGAATTCTTGAATGTGTTTCCGCTTTGCTTCTTGGTTAGAAGCTTGTTGCGCCTTAATTTTAGCGACTTCTTCTTTTTGTTCAAAGTAATCGTCAATGTGACCAGGAAATTTTATGATCTCTTGGCCTTCAACTTCTAATGTGTACTCGGTCGTGCGACGTAAAAATTCGCGGTCGTGCGATATTAATAAAAATGCGCCTTTGTAGTCGATCAAAAACTTTTCGAGTGCTAAAATACTTTCTAGATCTAAAAAGTTGGTTGGCTCATCTAGCAGCATCAGGTCAGGTTCAAGTCCGATCAAATAAAGCAACTTCATTCGCATGCGGTAACCGCCACTAAGATCTGTCAGTTGTCGTTGGAAATGATCTTCAGTTAGGCCTAAGCCCTTACCGATTTGCTTTAAATCCCAGATTGGCTTGATGCATTGTTCGGCCAGATAATCTTCGGCAGTCATGTTTAGCGTCCAATCTGACTCTTGCTCAAGGTAACCAATGCGCAATTGATTGGCTTTTGTTAGCTCTCCTGAATCAAGGCTTTCTTGACCCACCAAAATTTTAAATAGCGTTGTTTTTCCGGCGCCATTGGGGCCAATAACACCTACGTGCTCAGACTCGTTGACGGCAAAACGGGCTTTGTCAAAAAGCACTTTGGCACCGTATTGTTTCGTCGCATTGTGGAGTTGTAGTAGATTCATTCTTATGACATGTTACTCGAGAACTCTTTTTTAAAAAAGGATTTGATATGAAAAAAATATTATTTTTTGTAAGTCTGATCGGTTCTTTACTGGGCCTTCTGCCAACAGCACATGCTGCTCAAAATTTTGTCTTCTGTATGGAAGGCAGCCCTTCATCATTTAATCCGCAATTAGTTACCGACGGTGTTAGCATGAACGCTAGTGCCCAAGCCATTTTTAACCGTTTGGTTGAATTTAAGCGCGGTAAAACTGAAATCGAACCCGGGTTAGCCGAATCTTGGACAATCTCAAAAAATAAAAAAACCTATACATTTAAACTTCGTAAGAATGTTTCGTTTCATTCAAATTCCATATTTACTCCGACCCGCATGTTTAACGCCGACGACGTGGTGTACACATTTAATACGCAGATGGACACGAAGCATCCTTTATCAATTCCAGCGGCAAGTTACGATTATTTCAAATCAATGGAATTAGACCAACTGATTGCCTCAGTTAAAAAAACTGACGACTACACGGTTGTAATTGAGTTAAAACACCCGGAAGCCCCTTTCTTAGCCGATCTGGCCATGGACTTCGCCAGTATTCTTTCGGAAGAGTACGCCAATTCATTAGTAAAAAGCGGCAAGGGCTTAAAGATGTTAGAGACCCAGCCAATCGGAACAGGCCCATTCGTATTTAAAAGTTACCAAAAAGATTCTACAATTCGGTACACGGCTTTTGATAAATATTTTAAAGGTAAACCAAAGATTGAAAATTTAATTTTTGTAATCGTTACCGATTCAACGGTTCGTTTGCAGAAAATGAAATCAGGTGAATGTAGTGTTATGAATGAGCCTCAGCCCCAAGATTTAGATCAAATCAAGGCGATGAAGAATGTAAAGCTTGTATCTACTGAAGGCATCAATGTTAGTTACATTGCCTTTAATACTCAGAAAAAACCTTTTGATAATTTAAAAGTTCGTGAAGCTTTATCAATGGCCATGAATCAAAAATCTTACTTAGATATAATTTATAAATCGCAAGGCACGGCCGCACGAAACCCAATTCCTCCAACAATGTGGTCTTATAGCAAGAACACAACGCTGAATACTTTTGACGTGGCGAAAGCTAAAAAACTTTTAGCCGATGCGGGCTATCCAAATGGATTTGATACTGAGTTATGGACTTTGCCGGTATCACGTCCATATTTACCAAACGGCAAAAAGTTAGGTGAATTAGTTCAGGCCGATTTAGCTAAAATTGGCGTTAAGGTAAAACTAGTTACCTTCGACTGGCCCGTTTATTTAGAAAAATCTAAAAAGGGCGAACACCAAATGATTCAATTTGGTTGGACGGGCGATAATGGCGATCCCGATAATTTTATGAACGTGTTGCTAGGTTGCGGCGCCGTGCAGGCCGGCAGCAACTACGCTAGATGGTGTAACCAAGAATTTGATACGCTTTTACAGAAAGCAAAAATTGACTCGGCTCAAAGTGCGCGCACGGGTTACTACGAAAAAGCTCAAGTTATTTTTAATAGAGAGAAGCCTTGGTACCCAATTGCTCACGCGAAACTAAACAAAGTTATTTCAGACAAAGTGGTTGGATATCAAATCGATCCGTTTGGTCACGAGCAGTTTGAAAGTGTTGATCTTAAATAAAGTATTTAAAATAATTTTTTCGCTTCTGTTTATCAGCTTGATGAGCTTTTCGATCATCAGGCTAATTCCGGGTGATCCCGTCATGCATATCGTGGGCGAACGTGGCGCCAGCGAAGAGCGCGTAAAAGAAATTAAAAAGAATCTTGGCTTAGATAAATCTGTATTTGAACAGTATTTTATTTTTACAAAAAAAGCCCTGGTTGGCGATTTTGGCGAATCGATTGTTTCGAAGCAACCCATCTGGAGCGAATTTAAAGTTCTGTGGCCTGCGACTTTTGAACTTTCAATGCTGGCCATTTTTTGGTCTTCAATTGTGGGCTTATGCTTAGGGGTATTAGCCGCCACGAAACGAAATTCAGTATGGGATTACGGTGCGGTCACGCTTTCAACCATTGGCTTTGCGATGCCTTTATTCTGGTGGGCGCTGATCGTTATTTTCTTTTTCGCCGTTTCATTGGGTTGGTTTCCGGTGTCGGGACGAATCGCGATTGAACACGACGTGCCTTATCAAACGGGACTTTTTTTGGTCGATAGTTTGTTAGCAAAAAATACCGACGCTTTTTTATCGGCGCTTAAGCATATGGTTTTGCCGGCGTTTGTTCTGGGGACCGTGTCGCTTGCTTTGATTGTGCGGGTAACACGTTCGTCTTTTATTGATATTCAAAAAGAAGATTACATACGAACAGCTCGCGCCAAGGGTTTGCCAAATTCACAAATTTTATTTAAACATATATTAAAAAATTCTCTACCACAAATTTTAACCGCCTTAGGATTAGCATTCGGGCAGCTCTTAACGGGCGCCATCATGACCGAAACAATATTTTCTTGGCCTGGCTTGGGGCGCTGGATCGTTAAAAGTATTGAAGCGCGCGACTATCCCGCCGTGCAAGCCGGTTTATTTTACTCAATGCTGATTATCGTCGTTATCAATTTTATTACCGACGAACTTATTAAAATTGTGAACCCAAAATTACGGGACAGTTTAACCGCATGATGAAAAATAAAAGTTTCGTTATTGGAATGGTTTTATTTTTATTTTTCGTCATCATGGCAGCCATTTCTTTAGTTTGGACGCCGTATAGTTACCAAGAAGTTTTTGAGGGTGCCGCGCTGTTAAAGCCTTCCGCGCGTTTTCTATTGGGCACGGATGACTTGGGTCGCGATTTATTAAGTCGCCTGATGGTTGGTGCTCAGCTTTCATTGGGCATTGGCGTTTTAGTCGGTGGATTCTCGGTTGTTATCGGTGCCAGTTTAGGAATTATTTCAGCTTACTATGGTAAAAAGTTTGATCAGACGATGGTGCAAATCATGAGCGCCATTCAGGCCTTGCCGAGTTTGCTTTTAGCTTTATTCGTTGTGGCAATTTTAGGGCCCGGAATTTTCAATACGATCTTAAGCGTGACGTTAGTTTCAATTCCGGTCATGTTTCGATTAGTTCGCAGCGCAGGCTTAGTTGAAGGCAGCAAAGACTATATCGTAGCGGCAAAGGCCGTCGGGGCCTCTGATTATAGAATTATTAAATCTCATTTATTTCCAAATTGTATTACGCCCATCTTAGTTCAATCAGCCGTTTGCTGTAGTGAAGCCATTTTAAATACGGCCGCGCTTGGATTTTTAGGTTTAGGTATTCCGGCTCCGTATCCAGAATGGGGAACGATGCTCAGTGATTCAAAAAATTTAATTGAAACCGCCCCGCAGTTGATGACTATTCCCGGACTTTGTTTATTATTACTAATCTTATCTACCCAATTAATAAGTGATGGTCTGCGTGACCAGTTAGATCCTAAGCTGCGCGGTCGCTCTTAGATTCAATAGCAATAAATTGCGCGCCTACAAAAAAGTTATTACCTTTAATTAACCGTGAATGCTTAACGTAAGATTTCATGCGGATGAAAAGCCCTTGCTCATTCTTGTAAATAACCGAGATGAACGTTTTCGGCGGAATACTCTTCGAGCAAACGAAGCCAATCCCCATTTGAGAAAAGTCATAAATAAATATCTGTGTCTTATTGTTAGAATCAATTAGTTGGGCGTAAGAGTGCAGAATGATACGAGGAAATTTACGCGTTTGTTGCATTATGATTTGAATTGCAAAGCGAGGGCCCTGGCCAGGGAATGCCTAGTGGGCGTCACTGTCTAAGAAGTAGAGAGTAGTTGTCACATTTGACAGAACGTACTCTCAAAAACAGAATTACATCGTCATCGCTTTTTTAAGATTAGAGTCAATCGCATCTAAGAACGGCTCGGTATTTAAATATTTATCGGCCGTAACTTTTTCTCCGTAAATACAAACCGCTAGGTCTTTAGTCATTTTTCCGGATTCAACGGTTTCGACGCAGACTTTTTCTAAAGTTTTACAGAATCGATCTAAAGCCGGATTGTTATCAAGCTTTGCTCGGTGTTCTAAACCGCGCGTCCATGCAAAAATTGATGCGATGGGGTTGGTTGAAGTGGGCTTACCCTGTTGGTGCATACGGAAGTGACGAGTCACCGTGCCGTGCGCGGCTTCAGATTCCATCGTTTTGCCGTCTGGCGTGACTAATACTGACGTCATTAAGCCTAATGAACCAAAGCCTTGCGCGACTGTATCTGATTGAACGTCGCCGTCGTAGTTTTTGCAGGCCCATACAAAGTTACCGTTCCATTTAAGCGCACTGGCCACCATGTCATCGATGAGGCGGTGTTCATAAGTGATTCCGGCCGCTTCGTATTTTGCTTTGAATTCCTTTTGGTAGATGTCTTCGAAAATATCTTTGAAACGTCCATCGTATTTTTTTAGGATGGTGTTTTTAGTAGAAAGATACAGAGGCCATTTTTTTAGTAAGGCCGTGTTCAAACAAGAGCGCGCGAATCCCATGATTGATTCGTCGGTATTGTACATTGCTAAAGCTACGCCATCGCCCTTGAAATTATAAACTTCGTGCGAAATTTTTTGCCCGTCTTTGCCTTCGAAAGTAATAGTTAATTTACCTTCGCCTTTGGTTACGAAATCAGTTGCGCGGTACTGGTCACCAAACGCGTGACGACCGATACAAATTGGCGCCGTCCAGTTAGAAACTAGGCGGGGAACATTTTTACAAATAATCGGTTCACGAAAGACGGTGCCGTCTAAAATATTACGAATGGTGCCGTTTGGTGATTTCCACATTTGTTTGAGGTTAAATTCTTTAACCCGGGCCTCGTCGGGCGTGATTGTTGCGCACTTAATTCCGACGTTGTACTTTTTGATGGCTTCGGCTGCATCGACCGTGACTTGATCGTTGGTTTGGTCGCGGTACTCCATGCCTAGGTCGAAATACTTAATTTCAAGATCTAGATAGGGAAGAATTAATTTGTCTTTAATAAATTTCCAGATAATTCGAGTCATTTCATCGCCATCAAGTTCAACAACGGGATGAGCCACTTTAATTTTTTGCACGGGTGATCCTTTCGGGAAAGAGCGTTTTCAAAACCACTGCTAGTCTAAGGCCTTTTAGGGGCGTGAAGCACGGCCTAATGCTTGATATCATTGAAGTTTAGGTCTAGTTTAGGTGTGTGCAAAAAACCGAAGTTTTTTATCCTTCAAAGCTGCCACCCAGAAACACATTTCCGCAAGAAAGTGTGCTTTTTTATGATTCAATTTTAAATAAAAATGCAGCGTTTAAGGCGTGGTCAAAAAAATTTGAATTTCAACTGGCTTTAAAATCAGGCGAATCACTGAAAACAATAAATTCTTTTTCAGAAGTCCTTACAAAACTTTCGAAGTTAGCAGTGCCGTCGACCCCGCGGCTTACCTTTATTGCGGTTGGCGGCGGAAGCGTAGGAGATTTTGTGGGCTTTTTAGCAAGCGTTTATCTGCGTGGTCGCGCTTTAATTCAAATTCCCTCGACGTGGTTGGCGGCTTTTGATTCGGCCCACGGGGGTAAGAATGGACTTAATTTACTAGGGCAAAAAAACCAATTGGGTACTTTCCATTCACCTGAAAAAGTTTATTTGGTGAAAGAGCTTTTAGTTTCGCAGCCGAGTGCCCGAATGGTTGAAGCCTTAGGGGAAGTTATTAAAATTGCAATTATTGGCCAGCCTCGCATCTTTTCCGTTCTTGAGAAGAATATTTTTAAGTTGAATGCTAAGCATTTAATTGAAATTTTACCTGCGGCCGTACAAGCGAAATACAAAATAGTTGGTCTGGACCCTTATGAAAAAAGCGGCGTACGCCGAGTTTTAAATTTGGGGCATACAATGGGTCACGTATTTGAATCACATTTTGGTTGGCCCCACGGAATTTGCATTTTATTAGGTACTTTATTTTCAGTTCGATGGAGTTATCACTTAGGTTGTTTGTCGACTAGAGATTACATTCGAATTTCAAACTTAATCGAGTCTGCATACACCTCAATAAACTTAAATGAGGATTTAGCCGGTGTGACTGAAGCCCAAATTAAGACGGCGCTGTTTAAAGATAAGAAACGAACTTCCTCAAGCCAGATCGATTTTATTTTTATTAAAAAAGTAGGGTCGGTGACGCGTAAAAAAGTTAGCGTCGATGAAATTCTGGCCGAAATTCACCGTCAAAAGACGGAGTACTAATGTTTCAATTTAAGGGCACGTTAGCGGCTTCGAAGTCTTGGGTGAATCGCGCGCTAATTCTTCAACATTTTAATTCAGGGCTTCATTGGACGGGCATTTCTAGCGCCGAAGATGTTCAAGTGCTAAAAAAAGCCCTTCATCAATTTCCGATGCAGAAGACGTATCACCTGGGCCAAGGCGGCACGTCTTTTCGATTTTTTTGTTTTTTAGCCTCGCGCTATCCAGGTGAATGGTTTATTCAAGGCGACGCGCGACTGCTTGAACGTCCTCAATTAGAAATTAAATTTTTGCTAGAACAGCTTGGTGTGCAAGTCGATTTTAAATCTGACGGAGTCAGAATTCTTTCAAGGGGTTGGCAGCCAGTAGCCGAACTTAGCTGTGAAGGTCAAAAGTCGAGTCAATTTATTTCGGGGCTTTTACTAAGCGCGTGCCAACTTGATTTTGATTTCAAACTTGTTGTGCAAAAACCAATCGTCTCTAAAGACTATCTATTGATGACTTTGCATTTTCTTCAGCAAACGGGAATCACTGTAGGTGTCGAAGAGACTTCTGGTTCGTTGGTCATTCGCATTCCAAAAAATCAAAAGCCTCAATCGACTAGCTTGCACGCTGAGTTAGATATCAGCTCAGCTTTTTCGCTTATTGCGGCCGGACTTATTGATGGCGAAGTGACAATTGAAAATTGGATAGCTGATTCAGTTCAACCTGATAAACTTTTTTTAGATATTTTTCGGCAGATGCGCATAGACTACGAGATTACGGATAAAACTTTTTTTATTCAGAAACAAAGTAACTGGCTAGGTTGCGATGTGAATTTAGACTCGGCCCCCGATTTGTTCCCGGTTCTAGCGGTACTTTGTGCGCTATCAGAGGGCCCTTCATTTTTACGTGGAGCTTCGCAGTTAAAATTTAAAGAATCAGATCGGCTGCAAAAAACGGATGAGCTTTTATCACTAGCCGGATTTGAAACTGAAATTTTAGATGATGCTTACTTAATCCACGGAAAAACGTTAGCGAATCCAGTGCGAATGCCTTTTCAATTTGATCCTGATCATGATCACCGCATGGCGATGGCGGCGGGGCTTTTGAAATTAGCCGATTATCCTATTCAAATTTTTACACCAGAAGTTGTCAAAAAAAGTTATCCTCACTTTTGGAGTGATATTGGGCTGCAGCCATGAAGCGAATATTTATTGGCCATCGGGGCAGTGGTAAATCAAGTTTGTTGCACAGACATCAAATTTATTTTAGCGATATTCCCCATTTTGATTTAGATCGAGAAATAGAAACAGCAACCGGCTTAAGTATTTCAGAAATATTTTCTAAGCAGGGTGAAGCGCGCTTTCGTGAGTTAGAAATATCAACCTATGAAGCGCTAACTAACAGTAACTTTAGTTACGCGATTGCCGTCGGTGCCGGCTTTACAATCAAGGCCATCAAAGAGTCAGATGAAGTTGTTTACGTTTCGCGAATCACCGACATTGACGGTCGACTTTTTCTAAGTCGTCCACGGCTAAACAAGAATCAATCACCACTGGAAGAGTACAAACAGCGTTATCAAGAGCGCGATTCACAATATTTAAAACGTTCACAGAAAATATACTTTCTGCCAGAAGGCTTAGATTATGCTTCGCCGTTAGAAAAGCGGTTACTTGAAGATGATTTTAAAATTAATGACGCCGTTTATACGCTGACTGAAGGTGAAGTTAAATCGATTGAATCACTGATGAAGTGCTATTTGCACATTGAATTAAGAACCGACTTAATTTCATCAGCGACAATTGAAATGCTGATTCAAAAATACACTCAGTTTAATTGGCTGGTCTCATTTAGAAATAAAAACACTGTGAAGCTTGGATTAAATGTAATGGTCGATTGGGATACCGCTTTGGGCGAACGTCCTCAAACGTTATTGGCCACTTCACAAATTATTATTTCATCGCATTCGGATGCCATTGATCATGGAATAGATAAGTTGAGTCTAGCCTCGAAAGCTCATCTAAAACTGAGTCCATTAGTGGCAAATTTTAACGAATTAAGAACTGGCTACGAGTGGCAACAAAAAGATCCCCAAAACCGAAGCTTTCTGCCACGATCAAAAGAGGGCCGGTGGATTTGGTACCGACAATTCGCTAAGTATTTACAGAAGCTAAATTTTATCAAAAATTATACTTTGATGCCCGACCAACCAACCACATTTGAATGGCTGGCATTACCGCAAGAGCGCCCTCACGCCTGGGCGGCGGTGCTGGGGCAACCCATTCACTTTTCAAGAACGCCGGTGATTCACAAAAAATATTTTGCATTAAAGAAAACATTCGTTACTAAAATAAATATTTCAAGCGAAGAATTAAAAAAAAATCTTTCATGGCTGGCCACATTGAATTTAACTTACGTTGCGGTGACCTCTCCTCTGAAAGAAACGGCCTACGAAATTGCAAACACCCGTACCGAAGTTGCCATGCAAGTGAAAGCCGTCAACACTCTCTATATTAAAAAGGGTCAAATCGACGGCCACAATACCGATGTTGATGGTTTTAAATCTCTCGTAAAAAACATTGCCCACTTCGAGCACGTCGCGGTCTGGGGCGGGGGCGGAACCCTGAAAGTTATTTTTTCGGTGCTGCCTGAGGCCTTTTATTTTTCTAGTCAAACGGCTCATGAACGAAGTGCACGGGCTTTTGATCCAAATATTTTTAAAATTTTAATTTGGGCCGCACCCCGTAGTGTGAATACAGTTTTTCCGGCCAAAGAGTTCGGCTTTTCTGAAGTCATTGACCTTAACTACGTCGAAAACTCGATGGGCTTAGAATATGCAATGGATCGAAATTTAAAATACACTTCAGGATTAGAAATGTTTCGCGAACAGGCCCTTAAGCAACAAGAGTATTGGAGTTCAAAGTGAGCGCAAATTCATTTGGTCAAATTTTAAAAATTACCACATTTGGCGAAAGCCATGGGCCCGCTTTAGGCGTCGTCATTGACGGGTGCCCCTCTGGAGTTGAATTTAGCCACGACTTGCTAACGGCGAACTTAGAGCGTCGTAAGCCCGGCCAAAGCTCGGTCACAACGGCGCGCCAAGAGGCCGATCAGGCCGAAGTGTTAAGCGGGGTTTTTGAGAATAAAACTTTAGGTACCCCAATCTGCATTATCGTAAAAAATCAAGATGCCGATTCGAAAGCCTACGAGGCCATTAAGAGTCAGCCCCGCATTGGCCACGCCGATGACACGTGGAAATTAAAATTCGGTCATGTTGATCACCGTGGCGGCGGTCGCTCTTCAGGCCGCGAGACCCTTTGCCGTGTGATTGCGGGATCGGTCGCGCAAATGATCTGCGAAAAATTGCGCCCAGAAATTAAAGTGCGAGGGTACGCAAAGCAAATTGCCAACTTTATTTTAACACCCGAAGAATCGGAAAATGTTTGGCACACCAACATCGATAACTTTAAAACCCGCTTTCCTTCACAGCGTGAGAACGAAGTGGTCGCACTACTTGAAAAGGCAAAAGCTGAAGGCGAAAGTTTCGGTGGTGTAATTGAAGTAAAAATAAATAATATTACGGCAGGCCTTGGTCAGCCAGTGTTTCATAAGTTTAAAGCTGATTTAGGCTTTGCGATGATGAGTCTTGGCGCCGTATCCGCATTTGAAATCGGAGAAGGCTTCGCCAGTTCACAAAAACAAGGAACAGAATTTCATTCACATCTTAGCGGCGCTCAATACGGCGGTATCCGCGGAGGAATCACGACCGGTGAAACAATCGATTTCAGAGTAGGATTTAAACCAACCTCATCAATTAAAGACTTGGCTAAGAAAGGTCGACACGATCCGTGTATTGTACCGAGAGCTGTTCCGGTTGTTGAGGCCATGACTTGGATATTAATTGCGGACCATTTGCTTTGGACCCGTCTTGATCGAATTTAATTATTTGACGATACCCGTGTAAATGTAAGCGATACCAAAACTGACCGGCGTGTAAGTCATTTCGCTAAAGCAATCAGCTTTTTTCATTAAAGAAATAAAACCTTCACGACAAGGAAAATGCGCCGAAGATGTTTGTAAGTATTCATAGGCTTCTTTTTGGCCGGTGATCATTCCACCCAGTACGGGTAAAACTTTTTCAGAATAAAATTTGTACATGTGTTTCACTACGGGAGTTCGCATTTGCCCAAACTCTAGAACCATGATCCGTCCACCCGGTTTACAAACGCGAGCCATTTCTTGCAGCGCCTTCACCGGGTCACCGACGTTACGAATACCAAATGAAATACTGACGATATCAAACTGATGATCAGAATATTGCAACTGAGTAACATCGGCTTGCTCAAATTGAACTTCTAAATTTTTCTTTTTAGCTTTTGCGGGCGCCGTGGTTAACATGGCCGGGCAAAAATCAGTGCCAATTACTTTTCCGGTGGTACCAACAGATTTTTTAAATTCAATCGCTAAATCGCCAGTGCCTGTCGCGCAATCTAGAACTCGTTGGCCTGGTTGAGCTTCAGAAAGTTGAACTAATTTTTTTCGCCAAAGGTGATGAATGCCAACCGATAAAACCGAATTGGCTTTATCATATTCAGCCGCCACTTTAGAAAACATCGATCTAATAATTTCTGGATTTGGTGATGAACTCATGCGCGATTAAGCCCACGGTCAAATGCGTTTAGTACTTTTTCAAGTTGCCGCATCATTTTATCAAATGATTCAAACGTTAAAGCCTGTTGGCCATCTGACAAAGCGGTTGCTGGACTGGGATGAACTTCCACGATTAAACCATCAGCACCGGCTGCCGCCGAAGCGTAGCAAAGCGGCGCAACTAATTCGCTAATTCCAACGGCGTGGGAAGGATCAACAATGACGGGCAGTTGGCTGTGTTTTTTTGCGTAGACGACCGCATTTAAATCTAAAGTATTTCGAGTCGCAGTTTCAAAAGTTCGAATTCCACGTTCACATAAAATAACCTGCTCGTTACCTTCATTCGTAATATACTCGGCGGCCTTAAGCCACTCATCTATAAAGGCCGAAAAATTTCTTTTTAACATGACGGGTTTGGGCTGACGGCCCAATTCTTTAAGAAGAGCGTAATTGTGCATGTTACGTGCACCGACTTGGTACGCATCAACGATGTCGCTGACCTCTTCGATTTGCCGGGCATCTGTTACTTCTGAAATAAGTGGCATACCCATTTCACTTTTTACTTTTCTAATAAATTGAAAAGACTCTTCACCCAGGCCCTGGAAAGACTTTAACGATGTACGCATTTTCCAAATGCCGCCGCGAAGTATGCTTGCACCGGATGCTTTGACCGACACTCCGGTTTCTCTAAGTTGAGTTTCTGATTCGACCGAGCAAGGGCCCGCGATCACGGTAAATTTGGGTCCGCCAATTTGAATGGTGCCAATTGTAACAACTTTAGTTTTATTCTGGTCGGCCATAGTTTTTTCTCAGGTTTCAGCTGCCACATATCAACCCAATGTGGTAAAGCAAACTATCATGACCCTTACCAAGTTCAAAGAGTTTTTAAATTGTGGAGCCCTTCTTCAGCATGGACCAGATGCGTTTAATTTGGTTATAGGCCCCTTTGAACAAATTCAACAAGATCTCGCATCGTACCACTCAAGCGAACCTTTAATCTACCAGCCTCATTTTTGGGACTTTCTAGAGACAAAAAAAGCGAACTCTTTTTTAAAAGGAAAGCAAAGTTTTATACTTTCGCGCGCTGAACTTCTAGCTTGTTTACAAGGCTTCGACAGCGTTTTTAATTTGAATTGGCAACCCGCGACCGAACCTGAATTCAAAGCCCAATTCGAGTGGAGCCAAATTCAGTTTGCCCAACAGCAACTACAAAAAACGGTACCGATCATTTCGCAATTAAGTGAATTTGATTTTGATGTGATTCACCTGGCGTATTTACTTCGAAACTTGGTTTCGGAAATAAAATTTGGTTGGACCTATGGATATTGGAATCACGGCGAAGGTTTTTTAGGGCATTCGCCCGAGTTAATCTGTAATTGGCAGAAAGCAGAGGCTAAGCTTCAGACCACCGCTTTAGCCGGAACGATGCCAAATCAACCGGGTGCCCGCAAAGAATTGTTAGCGGACAAAAAAAATCTGCATGAACATCAAATCGTCATAGCCGATATTGTTAACAAATTGAAATCAATGCCCTACTTTTTACAACGACCCACCGAAATTTTAGAATTGAAGCATTTGCTTCATCTTAAAACTGAATTTACAGTTAGCGCGATTGATTGCAAAGAAGCCGTCGAAGTTATTGAAAAACTTCATCCGACGGCGGCCCTAGGGTTATTTCCATCAAGTGATGAAGAATACCATAAGCTGAAAGATCTGCAGCGCTCGTTAAACCGCAAAAATTTTGCCGCCCCTTTCTCTTTTATTTGCGAACATTCTGTTTTAGCCGTCGCTGCCATTCGGAGTTTATACTTTAGAAAGCACAGCCTTCAAATTTTTTCTGGTTGCGGTGTCACCAAGCAAAGTATTTATGAAAATGAATTGACCGAGTTAGCGCTTAAACGTGACTCTGTAAAGAAGATGATGGGATTGTTAAATTGACCAATTTAGATTTATCTTTACAAGTTTTCGAATTTCTAAAAGCTAGCCAAGTAAAATCGGTCGTAGTTTGTGCCGGTGCCCGCAATGCGCCGTTGATAATGGCCTTACAAAAGCAGAACTTTAAAATTTATTCGTATTTTGAAGAACGAAGTGCCGCTTTCTTTGCATTGGGTCTTATTCGATCAACCGGAAACCCGGTCGCCGTAATAACTACCTCTGGCACGGCCGTCGCCGAACTTTTACCCGCCGCAATCGAAGCCACTTATCAAAGTTTACCACTTATTCTTATCACTGCCGATCGACCAAAAAATTACCGCCGCACGGGCGCGCCGCAGGCGATCGAGCAAGTTGGTATTTTTTCAAGCTACGTAGAATCTGTCTATGATCTAGATGTTGATTCGCGCGATTTCAATTTTCGTTGGAGTGTAGAAAAACCTATTCAAATCAATGTGTGCTTTGATGAACCGTTAATCGACGCGCCTTCAAAGCATCAAAATAAGAAATCTTCTTTAATTAAAGTAAATTACGTAAAGCCGAAACCCATTGGACAGCTCAAGGCCAAAGATCCCTTAGTCATTGCGGGAAGTCTTTCCATCGCGCAAGTTTCAGACGTCGTTGAATTTATTTTGAAAAACCAGCTGACCGTATACGCTGAATCGACAAGCCAATTACGTTCTGTAATTGAATTGAAGCCCTATCTTATACAATCCACTGACTATCTTGTTAACCACGCCTTTACGGGCCACATTTTTAACTCAGTCATTCGCATCGGCGGAGTTCCGACCTTACGTTTTTGGCGCGATTTAGAAAACGACTTTAAAGATATTCCCGTAAAACATTTTTCAGATTCTAAATTTTCTGGATTGGCGCGAGCCTCAGAATTATATTCTTTAGCAAATCTTAAAGATGTAATAGTTGATCAGGCAAAATCAAATGCACAGTTACTAACTCTAGATCGCAATTTAAACCCAAAAAAAGCCGATCTATTTAAAAAGTATCCACTGAGTGAACCAGCTTTTGTAGCTCGGCTTGGCCAAATCGTTGCAAA
>JACMNA010000113.1 GCA_014378765.1 Bdellovibrio sp.
CTTTTTTCTTTACTCCGGCCGCTTTGATGTATTCGTTCCGTTTGAAACTTTCGTAGAAGAAATTCGGTACTTAGGCGATATTATTCACTATAAAAATTTTGAAAGCAGTGGTCATGAAGGTTTTTTAAGTGAACCGCTAGTGTGGAAGAACTTACGCTAAGCCGTAGTTAGCTAACTACGGCTTAGCTAATTACGGCTTAAGCGACCGCTCAGTTTAACGAGTAGTTGGTATTAAAATCAGTCGGCACGGCAACTGCTTAATCGACTGATAAAATGAGAAAACAAAGCACGCCTAAATTTGACTTAATTATAACTAATGCGTGTGCGGCCGGCTTAGCTTGTGCCTACATTCTGGGCCGGAGAAAGCCGATCCTGCGGATTCAACCCGTGCATAGGTGCATGGTGCGCTTGCCAGTAGAATTAAAGCGGCGGAGCAAATTCTTAAAAGCAAAAGCTAATAAGACTTAAGTACTGTATACATTATTAAATAAAATCGGGTAAAATAAGATATTAGCTTTTCTAACGAAATTCCCTTGAAGGACGGTTATGAATTTGAAGTTTGTTTTTTTAAGCATTGCGTTTTTATGTGCTTGCGCAACTTTAAATAATCGCACGCCCTCAAGTGATATCATTTATAATAGTGATTTCATTCAAGCTGAAGGTATCGCCCCGCAGGCCCACAGTGCAACTCTCGCCGTTTTAACTCCAATTCATAAATTGCTGGCCTGTTGGTACTCGGGCTCGCGCGAAATGGGGCCCGACGTACAAATTTATTGTAGCACGGCTGATTTGAACGATACGAAATGGTCGACGCCAACCGTGGCGGTGAAAGCTCAAGAAAAACAAACCGGAGATATTTTAAAAAGTAAGTCGCTGGGTAACCCCGTACTTTTTTTTGATGAAGATTCAAAAGTAACTTATTTATTTTTTGGCACCGTTACCGTTGGTGGCTGGCGTGGCGTACGCCCTTTTTATCGCACTTCTACCGATTATGGCGCCACCTGGTCAGCTTCAATAAAAGTAGATGGATCTTTTCCGGGAGACTCAGACACCTTAGGCCGCATTGGAAAGTTTGTGCGCGCAAAACCGCTTGCGCTATCTAAGCAAGAATTTTTATTACCCATGTATTCAGAGTGGGATGAGAAAAGATCTTTTACCTGTTCTTTTAAAAAATCAGATGAGTTATATAAAGAAACCCAGTGTGAAGTGATGCCCGGCAAAGGTTCATTGCAACCCAGCCTCGTGCAAACCCAGAATGGTCTTTATGCGTACACTCGTTCGAAAACGGGTTATGTGCAGTATTCAAAGTATAATCTAGAAAAAAAAGAATGGTCTGAGCTAAGCGATTTGAATGTTTTAAATCCTGACTCTTCGATTGATACGCTGGCCACTTCGCGCGAAGAAATCTTACTTGTAGGAAACCTAGCTTCAAATAATCGTCGATCGTTGGACTTAATGTTTTCAAAAGATGGTAAAAAGTTTGAACGAATTTTTACCTTTGAAAAATCTGATGACGAATTAGTCGAATTTTCATATCCGGCGTTCATTAAGACCACTGATGGACACTACCATCTAGCTTATACCTACAAGCGCGTTGGTATTAAGCATCTACATTTTAATGAAGCTTGGCTTGATCAACAAATCGAAAAAGTCCAATAGCTTTACTGGCAACCCGTAAATAAACTAAGTTGCACGCGCCGCTGATTATTTTTGGGATTTGTTTTGTACGCCAGTTGTTCGATAAGATTTACATTAAATTCAGCCTTTAGATTTAAATTTCTGGTTACATCTGTAAATTGCGGCAGATCGAACGCTCCGATTAATAACGACTGACTGCAATCACGCCAGTTAACGGTTTGCAAACTTTCGTGCGTAGCTTCGACGAAGCTAAATTGTTTATTTAAAATAAAAGCTTCGGTAATCCATCCGGGCGTATCATTCACACGGTGAACCATTTTAATTTGTGGATTTTGATCTAAAAACCGTGAGGCTTCAATCAAGTTTTTTTGTGGAGGAAAAAAGCTCGCTATAAAAAATAAGAAGCCATTCACAGCGTAAAGTAATATTAACCGCAACCGATGTTTTTGAAAATTCTCATGCAACTGAAATAAAAAAGGAAGGGCCATTATTATAAATAAGGGAACCAACGAAATCACGAAGCGTTCCCACTTTTGCGGAAATAACGAATGCAGAACAATAAAAAGGATTACAAATAACCAAATACTGCGAAAGGTTTTAAACTGTTTTTTAACAAAACCTTCGGGATACCGCGCGAAAAAAAACGGTGTGAAACAGATAATAAAGATAAGAATCGGATAAAAAGTAATCGGCTTTTGACCGTACTCGGCCCCGTGTTGGTAATTATAAATCGTTAGGTTCAGTAATGAATAATGAAACTGTCCACGCAGAAAATAATCTGGAATGCCCGCGATCAATAAAAGCCCTAACCCCAGCGCCGCGGCAAAAAGAAATTGTTTATATTTTTTCTTTAAGATCGGCAAAATTACAAACGTTAAGGCACAAAACCCAAGTTGCTGTCGTAAGACAAACGCAATTGAAACGAAGACAACTCCCCAAAGTAAATCTTTAGTGCGCCCATTTAAGTCATAGCGAAGGGCCCAAACGGCCGCCAATGCTAACCAAGGGGCGGCGATCGATTCAAACATGGGTCTAGTAAGCGCAAAGGGTGCCCCAAAATAAAGCGCGAACATTAATAGCAAAAAGTTCTGACGGCGAATATCAAAACGTAAGGTCTCGGCTAATCTTAAAAATGCGTATAACAATACTAAAAAATTCAGAATTCCTAAAACAAATATTACACTGCGATATTGCCAATAGGGAGATGTCACTCCTAGCGCGTAAGCGGCTTGGGCAACGCCGTGCATTGGCAAAATTTGCAACGGTGACTTTACATCATCTGGGTTTACCAAAGAGTGAACGCTTGAATTTTGAGCGGGAATGTATCTAGTAATTCCAACAAAATATTCATCTAACGCCATAAAGCCATCGTTAAAGAAAATAACCGTTAAATAGATGATTGCCGCAAAGATAATAAAATATTTTGTGGGTTTTTTTAAGATTGAATCTGTTGCATTCATAGACTTTAACATAAGACAATTTCAATCAATTGCAAGTCGAACGAAAATATCGTTGTCGGCACTGCGATTGAAGTTAATACTTAAATTATGAAATTTTTAATTATTTTTTTAGTTACTCTAGGCTTTACGCCATTCCTCTTGGCAAAAAATATTGGTAACGAAGGGGACACTACTTATGTGGCGGGCATGAGCGTTTTTTATTATAATCAAGCGACCGAATCAGGCAGTGGCCCCGGTGGGCACGCGACGCATACGATTTATGATCTAAAAGCCGGCCGCGCTTCAAATAAAGGACTCTACTTAGGAGTTATTTACTCAAGCCGTAATGATGATTTAGCCGGGGCAGCCGCCGCTGGAAGCCATTTGGGTGCCTCAATCGGTTACTTCGGTCGCTCGGGTCTACACGCGGTGGCCCACTATATTGCTGCGGCCTCGTTGGGAAGCGCCGGCGGATTTACAAAGGGTACGGGTCTTCAGGCCGACTTTGGTTATTTGGCCTCGGCCACATCTAATTTTTTTATTGGCGTTGATATTTCTTATCGCTCGATTAGTTATCAAGAACAAGGCGGCGTTGCTTTAGCCAGTCCGTTTAAACAGACCGAATTATTTCCAATGCTGTCATTTGCATTTACGTTGATGTAGAGGAGCTTATGTATAAAGGCGAACGTTTTAATAGCATCACTCATCTTTTAGGCGTGGTCTTAGCGTGTATCGGTGTTTCATTATTAATCGCCAATTCAATTAATAAGGGCGACGTTTACAAAATTACGGCATTTACTATTTATGGAATCATTTTAATTGGACTTTATTCTGTCTCTACCATTTATCATAGCATTCAAGGCCCTTGGAAAAATTTTTTCAGACAAATGGATTATTTGTCGATTTACGTGATGATTGCCGGCACTTACACGCCCTTCACACTCATAACTCTGCGTGGAGTTTGGGGATGGTCCTTGTTCGCCGTGATTTGGACTTTAGCAATTTTAGGAATTATTCAAGAAATAATTTTAGGCAAGAAAACCCGCCGCTACTCTTTGATTATTTATTTATTGATGGGTTGGCTTATTACGATCGCGCTAAAACCTTTGATCGCTTCCATTGCGCCCGCCGGTATTTGGTGGTTAGTGGCCGGTGGACTTAGCTACACGATTGGCGTAATATTTTTTGTGTTCGATGAGAAGGTTCGCCATTTTCATGGCGTATGGCATTTGTTTGTTATGGGTGGAAGTTTGTTTCAATTTATTTGTTTGTTCTTTTACGTCGCTTAATAAATTATTCTAAATAAATTTTCAATTTGCGAGTCGGCTATTCTAGCCAGATTCGTTGCATAATGCGCACATCACATTTTCCGGTAAACTGATGGTCCGTTACGCGAGTTTTTGGTGACTGTTCTAAGAATCGTCGTAAACCCGGCACGTTCACGTCGACCATATTTTTGATGGCGGTCTCATCTGGCGTGTGTGAAAAACCTAATTCAAATAATAACGACCAAATGCCGTGTTTCCAGTATGCGTAGTCTTCAAAAGTTCCATCAGCCGGATAAAGGACGGCCGTATTGTTTCCGGTCTGATAATTACTTTCTTGCGTCGCCGCTTTTACTAACCGGATGTACTCTTCATCATGTGGAGTCGATAGTTCTTGCGATGAAATTCCCCACGGATAAACTACGGCCGGCCAGTATGTATGAAGGGTGGCCGATATAACAATATTTTTTGCGGCAATAAAGTCGGCTAAGGCCTTCGTCGATTTTAAATTAAAACTTTGGCCAGAAACGCACGGGCCCGTGTAATCACGATTGGGATCAAATGCCTTTACAGCATTTGATTCATAACGGTTTAATTGATTATAACCACCAATATTAAGAACCGGAATCACGTAAACGGTCTGCCCCGCCACCGGATTTTTAGCCAAGCTATCCGCGACACCTAAAGCAACGGCCGTCGAACCGTACTCGTTACCGTGATGGGTAGAAACAACTAAAGAGTTGACCGGACCGTTACCGATCGCCAACCCTTCAATCGGAATTCCTTTATCATTCACGCCGATTGTCATTAATTTTGTGGTACCCGGGTTCTGATTAGCGATTTGTTGAAGCGTCAACGTGACCTTCTCGTAATTAGAAGCGCTGGGACCGATTAATAAAAACATGGAAAGTATTGTATTTAGCATGCATAAAGTCTTTCATCGTTTTTTTTAAGCGTCTAGATAATTCTTTAATAATCACAATCGCTCACGGTAAATTCTTTCGCGCATTTGGGTTCTAATGCCGTGGGCCTTTCGGTCACGGCGCCCCATTCACCACCAACGTTACAGCGCTTACGGTAACATTTTTTCGCTTCGGTCCACCAGGCGCATTGATCTTTTTGCCCGAAGGGCGTGTGGCATAGAAACGAAGCCTCGTAGGCTTTTCGTTTTTTGATTTTATCTATCTTAGATTGCTCGCCCGCTTTCTTGCGGTCGCTGATGGCCTTTTCAATCGCTTTTTCTTTCTCGATAAATTGATTGAAATCGAATTTCTCGACGGCGCCCAATTTTCCTTGCGGGATCTTTCGATTGGCTAGCAAGTAGTCGTACTTAATTGCATCGCCGTCCGGTGAAAGCACGCCCGTAAACTTAACTTTCTCACCCGCCTTTAGCGTTATTTTTTTTTCAAAAGCATAAAATTCTAAGGGCCACTCGCCCCGAATCATTCGCACTTCAATTGATGGAACTTTCATATCTAAAAAAATAATGGCATCGACGCCTTTAGGTTGGGGCAAATCAAAGAACACGGTTTGAATCTGAATGGGTTTACCTTCGGTAGTTGGACCACTATTTTTAAGTCGAATTTCGCCATCGATTAAAAATAATTCGTAAAGCGCTCGCAACGACGCCGCCACTTCAGGAATTTGTAATTTTGATTTCGGATAAATTATAACTTCTGAACTATCCGTGAAGCGCAAAGTCAACTCATCTTCACTGGCGGTCACCACCGAAAAAGGTGATTTAAGCAGATAACTCTTCGCTAATGGCGCGTGCGTTTTATTCTCAAAAGCAATAATTGGCGTTGCCCGCCACGCAATGATTTCGGGATAGGCCTGTACTTTTAAGCTGAATCCAGCAAATAAAAAATAAAGTAAACTTAGTTTCATGTTCGACTTCTTTCTAAATCAGGCGCGGCCAACTCTTTTAGTTTAGACCATTTCAAAAAAACTGAGTGCGATGCATTTCGCGCAATGACGTAACCCGGCCAGCCATCTAATAGACCTAATTTCCAAATATAACATTCAATAAATTTCACCGTTGGCTTCGTTAAAAAATGAAACCAAGAAAAAGCACGTTTCTGACGAAAAAGTTCAAGCGCTAGTAATGATGAGTATTTATTATTGGTTTGAATTTGATGAGCAATATCTTTAAATACGTAGTGATTAATATGACTTGTAAGATTTAAGTAATTTTTTGCTTCAACTTTTTCGTGCACGCCTGTATTGCTCCACTGGCTGTGCTTACGATTGAAGAGTCTAATTTGATGGTCAGGGTACCATCCCCCATGGCGAATCCAACGGCCTAAATAATAAGAAAGTCGTGGTAATAAATAAGCCGTTTCGCCCATTAAGGTCGTCCACTTCAATTTTATTTCAAGCGCAAGTTCAGCACTAACTTCCTCATCGGCATCGAGCGAAAGCACCCATTCATGCGTTGCTAAATTAGTGGCTAACCTTTTGGTTGGTCCAAAACCAAACCATTTTCCGGATGTTACTTTCGCGCCCATTTTCTGCGCAATTTCAACCGTGCGATCGGTTGATCCTGAATCATAGACGATTATTTCAGACGCCCACTGCACTGATTTCAGCGCCCGCTCAATGTTTTTTTCTTCGTTGAGCGTAATGAGAACAACACTCACGGGAGTGCTTTGAAAATGATTCGTCATAAAAACATGTCACAACCTTTCATCTTTCTTGTCAAACCAAAGTCTAGCTGGTTACGATAGGAGTATGAAAAAACTATTCACAAAAAATACGGCACTTATTGGTTTACTAATTTTATCAACCTTTGCATTCTCCGGAAAGGCCCAAGCTTATTTAAGCATTAATGAAACGGCTGAACTTTTACCCGAAGGTTACTTCCGCTTTGGCGTAGCTCCGCAAATTAAATTAACGGATAATATTCAAAACTCAAATAGCACTGGTTTTAACTTGGGCGCGTTTTTTGATTACTTTATCGTTGATGATCTGAACGGACGACTTGCTGTTGGTGGCGGCTCAACTGATTTTTGGACACAAGCTTCGGTTAAATGGGTTCCGTTTCCAGATGTTGATCGTCAACCGGCCATGGGTCTTCGCGGCGCCGTCATTTACGCGCGTGATTCTGACTTAGACTTCTACGATTTTCAAGTGGCGCCAATCATTAGTAAAGTGGGCGACACTCGCTACGGAAAAATGATCGCGTTTGCAGCGCTACCAATTACTTTTATAAATACGAAAAATAAAAGCACGACGGGAACTCAATTTGCAGTGGGTGGCGAATGGTTTTCACACGAGAAGTTTCATTTTGGCGTTGAGCTTGACCTTAACTTAAGTAATTCAATTTCGGCCGTGTCTTCATTTATTAGTTTTCCATTTGACTCATCTATCGGTTACAAAAGATAGATTATGTTAAAATGGCTGTTCGGATCTTCATCGTCGTCGGGTGCTGATGTTTACGTTGACCTTGGCACGGCCAATACCTTAATTGCCATTCGCGATAAAGGCATCGTTTTGAATGAGCCCAGTCAAGTTATGGTCTCAGAA
This sequence comes from Bdellovibrio sp., assembly GCA_014378765.1. Taxonomy (GTDB): domain Bacteria; phylum Bdellovibrionota; class Bdellovibrionia; order Bdellovibrionales; family Bdellovibrionaceae; genus Pseudobdellovibrio. The sequence continues at coordinate 7,868 of JACMNA010000113.1, forward strand.
ACGAATGTTAAAAAAAGAAAAGTTTTAGGAATTGGTTTTGAGGGCACCCAGATTGCAAAAAAAAATCCGGGTCACATTGTGACGATAAAGCCTATTCGCGACGGCGTTATTGCCGATTTCGATGCAACGCAAACTATGATGAAGTATTTTTTAAGTAAAGTATTAAAATCAGCTTCACTTTCACGCCCGTTGGTTGTGGTTTCACTTCCTTACGGCGTAACCGAAGTAGAGAAAAAAGCCGTGATCGAAGCCTGTCGCTCGGCCGGCGCCCGGCGCACAATTCTAATCGATGAACCGATGGCCGCCGCAATTGGCGCGGGCCTTCCGATCAAAGAAGCTTCGGGGCAAATGATTATCGATATCGGTGGCGGTACAACCGAGATTGCGGTGATTGCTTTAGCCGACATTGTTTATTGTGAACCTCTCCGTATTGGTGGGCATAAGTTTGACGAAGCCATTATTCGCTACATGAAAGACTTTAAAAATTTAGTGGTCGATGAAATGGGCGCCGAAAAACTAAAAATTGAACTCGGCACCGCTTTACCTAAAAAAAATATTATCTTTCTTGAAATTGAAGGCCGCGACTTAGATACCGGTTTTCCTAGAAAACAAAAAGTCAGTTCCGAAGAAATCGGCATGGCCTTAGCCGATTCAATTCAGGTCATCGTGCACGGTATATTAAATGCGCTTGAAAACACCCCGCCTGAATTAGTTTCTGACATCATCGGAAATGGAATCGTACTAGCCGGTGGCGGCGCTTTAATAAAAGAACTGGCCGCAAAAATTGAAGCGGAAGTCAGAATTCCCGTGCGAGTCGCCGACCATCCGCTGACAGCCATCGCCCTGGGTGGGGAAAAAGTGCTTTCAGACCCCGATCTACTTGATAAAATTCAATTGGAAGTATAGCTCTCAAATTAGTTACAGAGGTTCACGTGAACGCAGTTACAAACAGCACTCCAAGTCGCAAAATTCTATTAACGTGCGCACTTCCCTACGCCAATGGACCTATTCACTTAGGCCACATGTTAGAGCATATTGAAGCCGACATTTTTTCGCGGTTTCAAAAAATGCGTGGTCACGACTGCGTTTTTATTTGTGCGGATGACACCCACGGTACTCCAATTATGATTAAAGCGCGTGAGCAAAAAATTACGCCCGAAGAACTCATTGGTAAATCTGCAGTCGACCACCAAAAAGATTTCGCCGATTTTTCGATTGGGTTTGATCACTACGGTTCAACTAATTCGGTTGAAAATAAAAAACTTTGCGAAGTTTTTTATGAACGCATTCAGGCAAAAGGTCACATTCACAAAAAACCGATCGAACAGCTTTACTGTGAAAATGATAAAATGTTTTTACCCGACCGGTTTGTTAAAGGCACTTGTCCCAAATGC
>JACMNA010000114.1 GCA_014378765.1 Bdellovibrio sp.
GTAAATAATTTGGCTATCGGGCCCACACCCGCCCAACGCTTCAGCAAAGTTCGATTGATTACTGAAAAAGCTGCGAGCACTGGCGGCTAGTTTGAACGCTGCGCTTGAGTGGTGGTTTTTGTGCGGAAAGATAATTCATTGTAGCAATCGGATGCCGGCTGTTAACGGCTTCAAAAATAATGTCAACGGCGCTTACTATTTTTAACTTATCATTTCGCCATTCTTGTTCGGTCGTTGGATAGTACGGCCTTGTTTTTTCATCGGCCTTGCGGGCCCGCGCGATCGCGTCTGCAAAACTTGCAGTGTCTTCGTAAGTACGGCCCAACCAAAGCACATTTTCTTCTTGGCCGGGCAACGTGTAGTTTGCGATATCATCGATCAGGAAAACTCTATTTAAATTTGAGTTCACCTTCAAAAGATTTTTTTTAAATCTTTCCGAGAACGGGGCGCTGGCGGGCACGCCTTCAATTTCCACAAGATCTTCCTGATTTAAAATTAAGTGCGTTTTGAAAGTCGCATCGTATTTTTGTATCTCCTGATAAATTACAGCGATTAATTCATTATTTCTATTTGAATTTCCTCCACTGTAAAATGAAACCCGAAACCGAGGGTCGCGGTGCAATCTAACTAATTGCTGAATGGCGCCAGCACTGATGCGGTAAGGCTGCAGGCCAATGCGAATGACTCCCGTTTTGTCGCGAGCAGCCATCGACTCGGTGGTCTTGTTCACAAGCGTCCAATCAAGGTCGAAAACGACATCGAAGATCTCGCCTGGCTTCGCAAAGCTTAAGGACGCGAATAAAAAGTAAATTAAAAATAATTTCACGCAGTAATTAATTGCAACGAAAAGACCATAATTTATTAGGTAAAAACAACCTGATCTGACTTGAAGATCTGGTAAGATAGAAAAAAATATACAGGGTCGACAGGTGGCTATTTGCTTGCCACTAGTCTCAAATTGAGATGCCTTAGCTCATTCCTTTTTCTAACTGCTGAAAAGGAATTGTAACCCACTTTTCAGCTCTATTATAATCATCAAAAGTGAGCGTGACTTCAGAAGTATTTTTTTCAGAATATCTTTCAAGGGCGTAAAGTCTGGCTAATTTTTCTAACTGATCACGTCGGCGTGCTGTTAGGTCAGCATAAAAAGTACTTATTACGGCATTCGTTTTAAAAATTTTTTCAAAACTTAAAAGTTTGTTCATTGCTTCTATTCTTTCATACACTTTATACCCTGAAATTTTTCGCTCACGCACCGGCGCCGTAAAAAAAAGTAGCCCAAACCGGTCTAATATAGGTCCCGACAATTTTTCTAGATAACGCGTGCATCTTAGCCGTGAGTACCGACAACTTAGATTTTTTTTGAGGGGCGTCCATTTGCCACAAGGGCATAGATTAGTCGTAGCAATCACGCGAAAGTTAGATTCGATTTCGCGATTGGCCGACCCGCGGGCTAGGCGTAATTTTTCGCCCGTCATGGGACCACGCAATGATTCTAAAATTTCTGGATCGTACTCTAAGAATTCGTCCATTAACAACAGCCCGCCCTGCACCCGCTCAACCTCGCCTTCATAAAGATTTTGGCCGCCGCCTAAGAAGGCCGCCGGCGTAATGCTTGGGTGAGGCGCCACTAAGGGCCGCCAAGCCTGATGCCACCGCCCGACTTCAGTGTCGGTTGGTACGGGTAAAAAACTTAACAGCGATCTCGCGAGCGTTGATTTACCGGCGCCCGAGTCTCCGGCCAGTAAAGCGTGCGATTGCGAAGTCGCCGTTAAAAAAATAAATTCGGCTTCATCTTCTGAATAAAATCGTTCGAGACCTTCCTTTGGCCGAGTGAAAAAATTTTCGCAGAGTTCATTTTCATTTGTGGAAATTTCAAAATCTTTTATCTGTGACAGGCGAAATATTCGGTTTAAAGAGCTTTGCGAAGTCTCTGATTTTCGTCCGGATAAAAAAGTTTCATTTTTAAAATACGTGAGCTCGCCCCCAAGATCGGTCGGTTCATAAACGGTGCCGTCTAAACCTAACTCCCCATAAATAATCCAGTCGGGGCTTAAACTGTCGGGCGCAATCTGTTCGGTCTTTAGCAACAGACCCAAGGCCACCGCCAGTTCGACGCCCCTTGAACTTTTTCTTAAGTGATTGGGTTTTATGTTCACGATCATTTGGCTGGTCACCGGAAATTTGTATCCACTATTTTTAAGCGCTGACTTAATTCGGTAAAAACTTTCTTTAATTTGGCGATCCGGCAAGCCTAAAAAGTGAATTTGTGGAATACCCGGAATAAATTCGATCTCAACGTCGGCGATTTCTAAACGATTACGATTTTGAATAAGTGATTTTAATTTCATGGCAAAAGCCCATGCAATTAATTGGTAGAGAATTAGATATCTGTATTAGCGTTTGGCTTAATGGCCTTAACGCTTTTCGGATTAAACTGAATGATCTTTCAATTTTGACAAAGGGTGGTGTTCATCAATAGCGCGAACGGCCGTATTGGTCGTCACGTTCGTGTAAACTTGCGTGGTTTGAATACTTGCATGACCCAACATAATTTGAATCGAGCGTAAATCAGCCCCACCCTCAAGTAAAGCGGTCGCACAGCCGTGGCGAAAACGATGCGGATGCACGGGGTCCGAAAAACCCGCCTTCGTTGACCACGCAGCTAGCCAACGCCAGATATCTACACGCGAAGGTCGATGCCCACGATCATTCAATAGCAATGCTTGATTCGAAGTTTGATCTTCACTCAAGTGAGGCCGCGCCTTCGTTAGATAAAGTTCAAGTGCGACGTACAAAGACTCAGTAAGGGGAATAAGCCGCTCTTTGCGGCCTTTACCTAATACTTTCACCCAACGATCGGTCGCCGAAAAATCATTTAGATTAAGTCCAATTAATTCACTAACCCGGCAGCCTAAACCATATAGAAACAATAGCGTCAATCGATTACGCAAAGTCTTGGCCAGATCTAAAGTTTCGCACGCCACAAACAATTTTTCAAATTCTTGCACGGTAATTGATTTTGGTAATGACGTTTTAACTTTGGGTGGACGCAGCTCGCGCAGTTCTGGGCATGGAACTCCCCGCGTTTCACAGTACTTTAAATAAGTTCGTACGCTGCTGATCACACGCGCCTGCGACCGAGTTGAAAGATGTTCTTTCTTCATGAAGTCAAAAAATTCAATTATGCGATCACTGGTTTCACGAAATTTTTTGTAAAGATCAAGATCACGGCGGTAAGCCATAATGGTGTTCAGTGAACGACCACGAACATTTTGTAGATCATCGAAGAAGTCAATCCAAAGAAGTTGTTGATCCATAGCAACTATTTGAAACGAAAACTTTTCAGATGTCTAGACATATTAACAAACAAAAAAGCCTCGTGCGAGTTGGCTCTTCGCACGAGGCTTTAGGAAAAATGAATTTTACCTCACACACTTACTGCACCGGTTTAGCTACGTGCTACTGCACCGGTTTAGCTACGTGCTACTGCACCGGTTTAGCTACGTGCTACTGCACCGGTTTAGCTACGTGCTACTGCACGATCAACGACATCTGACAGGCATAACCATTCACCGATTCGATTGATACGTTGGCGAATAAGCGACCCGTTGATGATCCGTAATTAGGTTGACCGTTACCGTATGAAGTTAATTGCCCTTGCGTTAATGATAAATTAATTGTTGCGGGACCGATCGCTTGCATACGCACGTTAGAAACAAAAGTTCCGCCCCACGTTCCTGGCATCACGGAATTTAAGATGTAAATTCCGTTTGGAATTTGGCAGTAACCCAAGTTAAGCACTTGAGAAATGTTAAGCGTTCCCGTTACTCCGATTGAACCATAGTAATTAGTCGGCCCGGTTTGATAACTGCCGTTAGCGAATCCACCATTGTAGGCATAGCCTTGATTGTTTTGTGGATAGGCTGAGTACGGTTGCTGATAACTCTGATAGCCACCTTGGTAAGGCGCTTGGTTAGTTTGTGGGTAACCTTGATATCCACCTTGATAAGGTTGCTGATTAGCCGGCTGTCCGTTCAACGATAGAAATGACCAATTAAAAATTATCGTATTATAATACCCAGATGATTCTGCGGTATAAATTGCGTTTCCACCGACGTTATTTGTTGGTATGCCGCTCACGCAAGCCACGTTGCCACCACAAGGTATCGCGACCGGAGCATTATTATTATTTCCACCACCTTTACCGCCGCAAGCAGCTAGAGCCATGAAAATGGTGGCTACTAGCAAGCCACCCGAGAAGCGTAAAAAGTTTTTGTGTTTCATAAAATCTCCTTAAATAATATTTTAAAAAATTATTGAATGTTAAAGCCATTCTTTATACTTAATCCCGTAAAAGTTCCTAAGGCCGTGTAACCCGCGCCCGCGCCAGGAGCCAAGGCCGTCTTCTGTTGAATCTCGCCCGATCGGCAATCATATGGACCTAAGTAAACGAACCAACAATGACGAGCGCGCTCGTATGATTGCGGAGCGCCACCATAACTTTGATACCAAGGACCATCCGTATTTCTTGGCGCCGTAAAGTTTTTAAAATAAACGGTACCTTTATAAGTCGAAGCTGCAATCGGATCAGCATCGCCGCCCGTTGATGCAGCTTTTTCTGGCTCTAGAGATAAAACAATTGCACCGTAAGAATCTTCAAACTGACCGGTGAATACTAAACGATTACTTAAATTGAACCAGTAATTATAAGCTGATTCTAAAGCATCGTTATCATACATACGGGCGGCACTTAAATTACGACCCGTACCTGATTGAAAGATTCCATCAAATTGCATTCCGTTATCAATGTAAGATATTGTAACTTGTCCGGCATAACGACCCGATTCAACCTGTGATAAATTCACATTAACACGGAAATTAGTTGGCGCGTTCAAAGGATGAGTCGCCACATACTTGTTCATAACCGTCAGACTGTTTGGAATAAACACCGCCGTTGCGCCGCCATTAGTCGTTGGAGTTAAACTTGTATTTGGACCGGTCGCTCCGATTGGAGCCGGCGGATCAATAATAACGGCGGGCACGGTTGCCTGCGTGGGAGCGTTATTATCATTTGATTGAGATTTGGATTTAGAACATCCAACGCTCATCAAACCCATCATTCCTAGAGCCATCGTCAGAGTGATAAGTTGTGTTGTTTTCATAAAACCTTCCTTTGCCTTAGTACTTTGCTAAGCGCATGCCGGTCTTAAGTGATTTGCTAAAGGCTTGATTTAGCCGATGAAAAAGGCTCGTGTATCAAATTAAAACGCACGAAAAATTAGGGTATTGAGCGAGAGTTACAAAAAGCGCTAACAGTCATTTCAGAATGAGATGTTTTAATTCGAGACAAAGTCCGAAGTCAGCAATTGCGTCAGACGAATTTCATTCTGAGAAATTTGCGCTTTTGGATAATAGTGCCCTAGAATTTGTACGTAAGAAACGCCGCGCTTTGCCTGCTCGGAAGCGCCGTGCTGGCAAAGGCCGGCGCCGTGACCGTAACCGCGGCCTGATATGACGATGTTTTCCTTATCAAAGCTAATTTTTTCGGGCGAGTTTTTTATCGCTGAAAAACCAAAAGTCTCGCGCAGTTTCTGTACCGTAAAGTCACCGGTTCCAACTTGAATAGATTTGATTCGGTCTTTGAAAAAGAATAACGCCGTAGTCGGATTTAAAATGTCTTGATTCAATTTGGCGAAGAATTCATCCTTCGAAATAGTAAAACTCCATTGATTTAATTTTCTTTGACCACACCACGGGTCACGTGCGACCCCACTATCGACGGCTTTTTCCCATACTTGCGAGGCCGGAATTGTTTGCCCGCCGCAATCAGCATGGTAAAAGGCCTTTAGAATAAAACCATTTCTATCTTTCAAAACGGTGTTTTCGGTTTCAAGCGTGGCCTGCAGGGCGCGATTTGATTCGGGCATGGTGAAAACCTGATCGGCCTGATTCGATTCAAGATGAAAAACTTTATGTTTACGTTCTTTCATTCGGGCCAGCGCGAATGATCGCGCGACGACTGCTTGCGCTTTCAAGGCTTCCATCGGCCACTCCAATGGCATTTCGCCGGTGATGACACCGGCAATGTAGGTATTAAAATCAACCACCGAGATTACGTCGTAATTGCCATCTAATTTTTTCACTATTAAGTTTTCGCTAGGTAATATTTTATTTTGCAAAACTAGGTTATCGCCTTGCAACCGCCACATCGTCTCGCTAACTCTTTTTATTTTAGCTTTATTAATCGTCGGAAATTCAGTCAGGCCTTTAAACAGTCTTATTCGCACGGTGGCGGGATTGATTTGCGCTAAGGCCGCCGAACCCATGAACATAAAACCTAGCCATATCGAAAGGGTCAGCACGCTTTTTCGCATGCCCTATTGCAGCCGTGGCCCGGCGGTTAGGCTAGGTCGATTTTGCCTAGCTCTTGCAATCACTTCCTAGGTCGAGCTTTTCGATTCATTTTTCGACTGAAAAAAGAGCAATACTTTTTGCAGATCATCCCAGGCGACTTTTTTAAGCGCCGTATTCTGCAAAAGAACGCGGGGCGAAAGGGTGTGAATATCATTAGCGTCGGTTGTGCCCGCAGGAGGCTTTTGGTCGGTTAAGCAAACCCGAATTTGATATTTTATTTTCTTTGGATCGTTAAAATCTAGAAGGTGCATTTGCAACAACGGAACTTTCAGGGCTAATAACATTTTTTGTAGCAAATTTTTTTCGGCCGCGGTGTAACTTAAATAATCTTGAACGTAGATGATTAATGGAACTTCAAGCTCGGGCTCAACCACCGCTGGCATTGCGAAAAGCGACTGCACGCCTAAAACTTCGCGTACGTAATCTAAATAATCTTTTTTAGAGCTCATCACTGACCTCAACCGATTCGCTTTCATTTAATTGCAGTAACACTCGCTCGGCTAAAACGCGATTGAAAGATTTAATCGACGCGATATCTTCAACTTCGGCCTCGCGTATACTTTCAACTGATTTAAATTTTTGTAGCAGCAGCATTTTTCGCTTTTCGCCTAAGCCCACAACGTAATCAAGCTCGCTTTCTAAAGTCGTTTGCTCGCGTAATTTGCGGTGATACGTAATTGCAAAGCGATGGGCTTCATCACGAATGCCCGTTAACACTTGGAACGCTTCGGTGTTGGTTTTAAAAACCACCGGGTTTGCGCGGCCTGGTAAATAAAATCTTTCTTCGGTGCCGGAAACCTCTTCGGCCTGAAAGTTTGATTGCGTGCGCGCTTTCGCTAAGCCCACGACCGGTATATGCATTTTATTTATCTCCTGCAAGATTTTTACGGCTTGCGAAAGTTGCCCTTTGCCACCATCGACTACAATTAATTGCGGCTCGTCGTATTCATCGTGCGTGAAGCGACGTTTTAAAACTTCGTACATCGCGGCGAAATCATCGATGCCCGTGACAGTTTTTATTTTATAACGGCGGTAATGGTCTTTCACCGGCACGCCGTCTTCAAACACGACTTGGCTGGCGACCGTTTCGGCCCCTTGAAAATGCGAAATATCAAAACACTCAATGCGGTACGGGCGTTTTGGTAAGTTCAACTTATTTTGAATTTCATCAAGGCCTTTGCGCTTTTCTTCGTCGGTCGAAACGTGTTTATCAAAATGCGCTTTCGCGTTTTGTTCGGCCATTTCTATTAACGCCTGACATTTATTATCAGTTGAATAACGAACCGTCACCTTTTGCCCCGACCGTTCTTTCAGAACATCTTGCAAGAGCCGGTGAATATCGTTACCCAGATCAATAGATAAAAGCACGTCGTCCGGAATATAGTTGTCGGCGTAGTACTGATTTAAAAACGAAGCTAACCACTCACGCGGGTCTTCGCCTTTGCTATTTGGATTAATATTCGTCAGAAAGTGCGGGCGATTACCGATAACCCTTCCGGCACGAATATGAATGGTCTCAATTAAAACTCCACGCTCGTCGCCGTAAAAGCCAATTGCGTCTTGATCTTTTTCACTGGCGTCGTTAACAATCGTTTGTTTTTCAATAATATTTTTTATAGAAAACATTGAATCACGCATTTTGGCGGCGACTTCGAACTTTTCTTCACCGGCCGCCACGTGCATTTTCTTTTCTAAATCTTTAATTAATTTTTTACTGCGACCTTTTAAAAAATCTTTAGCGCCTTCAACGTCTGATTTATAATCGTCTTGCGAAATATAATTCACGCAAGGAGCCGTACAACGTCCAATTTGATAAGTCATGCACGGGCGCGTGCGTGACTTAAAAACGCTATCCGTACAATCACGAATTTTAAAAAGGCGATTTAAAAACCTGATGGTTCCATATACGGCCCCACCCGACGTGAAGGGGCCAAAGTACAGACTGCCGTCTTTCTTAACTTTTCTAGAAAGATACAGCCGCGGATAATCATTTTGCCAAGACAGCTGAATATACGGATAAGACTTGTCATCTTTAAGGCGAATATTATATTTAGGCCGGTGTTTTTTAATCAGCGAAGCTTCCAGTAAAAAAGCTTCGACCTCGGTTTTTGTTAATAAATATTCTACTTCGCAAATATTTTGCACCAGCGCGCGCGTTTTGGCTGAATGATCACGCGAGTCTAAAAAATAACTTTTAACGCGATTTCGTAAGTTCTTGGCTTTTCCGACGTAAATAATCTTATCTTGATTATTCTTCATCAAGTACACCCCGCTTTGCGTGGGGTAATCTTTAACCTTTTCTTTTATTTCATCAAAAAGGCTAATCTTGGTTTCGTCAGCCATGGCTAATTAGCCGAACCCTGCAGCGAAGTTCCTTCGCGCATTTGCAGTTCTAAAATTTCTAAACGTTTAACTTCATCGCGCACCGAAGCGGCGCCTTCAAAATCAAGTTGTGACGAAAGCTTTTTCATTTTGGCTTTTAATTTTAAAATCTCATCTTGAATCTTATTTGGTTTTTCTGAAAACTTCTTCAACTGTTCGGCCGTCTTATCTTTTACGCCTTGCAATTTATAAGAACTGAGCGAGCCATCAAACATATCGCCAATTCCTTCACGAATTTTCTTTTTAATCGTGGTTGGCGTGATGCCATGAACTTTGTTGTGTTCGCTTTGAATTTTACGTCGGCGGGTCGTTTCGTCCATGGCTTTTTTAATCGAATCAGTCATGCGATCGGCATAAAGAATTACGCGGCCATCGGCGTTTCGCGCGGCCCGCCCAATGGTTTGAATCAGCGAACGTTCTGAGCGTAAGAACCCCTCTTTATCGGCGTCGGTAATTCCCACTAGGCTTACTTCGGGTATATCTAAACCTTCGCGCAGTAAATTAATTCCTACCAGCACGTCGAATACGCCTAAGCGCAGATCACGAATAATTTCGGACCTCTCCATCGTTTGGATTTCACTATGTAGATACTTAACTTTAATTCCAATTGATTCGTAATACTCCGCTAAATCTTCCGAGGAACGCTTCGTCAAAGTGGTAATCAACACGCGCTCGTTTCGCTCAACGCGTTTTTTAATTTCATTTAGCAAATCATCAACTTGGTTTTTGACCGGACGAATTTCGACTAATGGGTCAATTAAGCCCGTCGGGCGAATAATTTGTTCTACGATGAGACCTTCGGATTTTTCAAGCTCGTAGGCCGCTGGCGTGGCCGACACGTAAACAACTTTGTCCACCAAGCCTTCAAACTCTTGAAAATTCAACGGGCGATTGTCTAACGCCGAAGGCAAGCGAAAGCCGTGTTCAACTAAAGTTGTTTTTCGAGATCGATCACCACGGTACATACCACCAATCTGCGGAACGGTAATATGTGACTCATCAATAAAAGTAAGAAAATCTTTGGGAAAATACTCTAGTAACGTTGGTGGCGGTTGCCCGGGAGCGCGGCCCGTTAAGTGGCGCGAATAATTTTCAATGCCCTGGCAAAAACCAATTTGCTCCATCATTTCGATGTCGTAATAAGTTCGCTGCTCTAAGCGTTGAGCCTCAAGAAATTTAACCTGCGATTGCAATTCTTGCAGCCGCCCTAAAAGTTCTTCTTGAATTGTTTTAATGGCACGCTTGATACTGTCCTCGCCCGTCGCATAGTGCGAACCCGGATAAATTCCAACTTGATCTAGTTCTTCGTAAATTTTGGCGGTAATCGGATCCATCCAAGAAATTTTCTCAACGAAGTCACCAAAAAATTCAACACGAAGCGCGCGATCTTCTTCGTACGGCGGAAAAATCTCAACTACGTCTCCACGCACGCGAATAGTCCCGCGCGAAAAATCAACGTTGTTACGATTATACTGAATGCGAATTAAATCCTTTAAAAAATCATCTCGCTTCAGCTTTTGGCCATTAGAAACTTGAATCATCATACCTTCGTACGCTTCGGGCGAACCCAAGCCATAAATGCAAGACACACTGGATACGATGATCACATCGCGACGATCAAAAAGCGAACGCGTCGCCGAGTGGCGCATACGATCAATCTGCTCATTTATGGCCGAGTCTTTTTCAATAAAAGTATCTGAAGAGGGAATATAAGCTTCGGGCTGATAGTAATCGTAGTAACTAACAAAGTATTCAACCGCGTTATGCGGAAATAATTCTTTAAATTCAGAATACAACTGCGCGGCTAAAGTCTTATTGGGCGCTAGCACAATGGCCGGTTGATTTAGTTCCGCGATGACATGCGCCATCGAAAAAGTTTTTCCGCTACCCGTAACACCTAAAAGAGTTTGATGCTTCAAACCGCTCCGAAAATTTTCAACCATCGTTTCGATGGCCTTAGGCTGGTCACCCGCCGGTTTAAACGGCGAAACTAATTGAAAGTTTTTTTTAAAATGTTTCGCCACTTTGTTTCCTTTTGCTTCCTTTTTACGGTTTCCTAAAGAATAAATGTTAAATTTTACTTCTTAATCGTAACTTCAAATATGAGGTCTCTTTCGGGTTTGTCATCTATATCAACAACTAATTTGCCCTCGTATTTGCTACTAACCGGCCGCAATTCATAGCGACCATGGTAAAGCTCTTGTGTAACTGCAAATTCACCATTGATATCCGTTGTAATTTCACTGATGAGCTTCCAGCCATTATTTATGCGCTTATAAAGATTAAAATGGGCATTTGAAACTAACTTACCGAGCTGATCCTTTAAAATGACTTTACCCGCCAAGGCCGCTTTATTTTTGCGATTCAGTACCTCTTGCGTACCTTGCGGACCAGTCGCGATTGGAAACAAAATATTGGTTTTAGTTTTCGTTGGGCTAGGATTCACTGGCTTCGGCTCGTGCGAACAGCCCAACAAAAATGAAATAATACCCGCAAGTAAAAAAATTAAATTTTTCATTTCATCACTTCCCAAAAACTTCCGGTTGCAAGATCGCTGACATTAATATGCATTTCAGTTAACTGTTTACGAATTTCATCGGCTTTCGCAAAGTCCTTGCCGTCACGCACGCGGGCGCGTTCGGCCACTAGAACGTCAATATCAGCACGTTGATGCCCTAATTTTTTCAAGAGCTGATTATCAAGTTCAATTAAAAATTTGGTCGGATACTCTTGAAACAGCGACATAAAGCCGCCAAATTTTTTAATAAATTCAAAAAATTGAAAAGCTTTACCCGCCATCGCCGGAGTTACTTTCATACCGCGACGAAATTGAGCATTAAACTTTCGCACGACTTCAAATAATACGGCAAAGGCGGACGGCGTGCCAAAGTCATCATTAAAAGCAGCTTCGATCGTATTCCATGCTGCTTGCAATTCTTCATGGTATTTTTGTTCAGCTACGAACTCACGCTCGTTCACATGTAAAAAAATCGATTCAGCCAATGCCAGCGATGAGTAGACGCGTGCCAGGCCCGACACGGCTTGATGAATTGTGTCTTCGCTGTAATCGGCGGTACTTCGGTAATGCGGCGTTAACATCATCCACTTGTAAACTTCGGCGTGATGATCTTTTAAAAAATCACGCATATAAATTATATTTCCCAGCGACTTCGACATTTTTGATCCCGAAAACTGAATCATATTCCAGTGCATCCAGTAGTTAGAAAATTTTCCACTAGTGCTGCATGATTCACTTTGCGCAATTTCATTTTCATGATGTGGAAACATCAGATCTAAACCTCCGCCATGAATATCTATTTGCTCGCCGTAGATTCCTTTAATCATGGCCGAACATTCAATATGCCATCCGGGGCGCCCTTGACCCCAAGGCGACGGCCAACTGATTTCGCCGTCTTTTGCTGATTTCCAAAGTGCAAAATCGAGCGGATTCTTTTTCTTTTCGTTCACTTCAATGCGCACGCCTGATTGCAATTCTTCGGGCTTACGTCCAGAAAGTTTTCCGTAGTCTTTAAAGTCTGAAATCGAAAAATTCACATCATTAAGTCCTGATGCTACACCATCGCTCGTGTAAGCTTTTTTCTTTTCAATTAGATTGGAAATAAAGGTAACTATTTGCGGCATGAACTCGGTCACCTTTGGATTACGGTCATGCATGCGCAGCGCCAGCGATTTGAAATCTTTTTTATATTCTTCGATGTAATATTCCGAAACTTCGCTTGGACTTTTTTTTTCTTCATTCGCTTTATTAATTATTTTATCATCAACATCGGTAAAATTAAGCGCGTAATCTACGTGATAACCTAAGTGTTCTAGCCAATTGCGAACGAAATTAAAAAATACCTGGCCCCGAAAGTTACCCACATGTAATAAGCCGTAGACCGTCGGTCCACAAACGTAAATAGAAACTTTACCCGGGGTAATCGGCTTAAACTCTTCCGACGTTCTACTTAACGTATTATAAATTCTTAACATTTTGCTAACGCCTGTTCTGCCCGCGCTAAAATCGATTTTTTGTTCATCAGCGGTACTAGTATTTTTAATTCGGCACCGTTTGGCTTACCAATCAATGCCACGCGAATCGGAAAAAATAAATTTTTACCTTTTTGACCCGTTTTATCTTTTACACCGTCTTGAATCTGTAAAAATTCCGCCTCCGTAAAAGATTCTTTCGCATGCGCCGTCACTAACTCTTTCCACGCTTGTAATACGGGCTTAGTCGTCTCCATCTTTAATGTTTCATCACTTTCCGCGAAAATCTCATATTTCGAATCATCAAGTGGCGTATACAAAGTAATCGCATCGCTTAAAATTTCCAGGTAAGATTTAAATGTTTCAACCGACTGCTGCTGCCAATCAGAATCTGTCGGTAATTTTAAACCTGCTTCTTGCAAAAAAGGCGCGATGAGCTTCCAAATTTCTGCATTCGGTAAAGCGCGCAAGTGTTGGGCGTTCATCCATTTAAGTTTTACCCGGTCAAACACCGCCCCTGACGCATGCACGCGCTCTAGCGTAAACGCGGCCTTCATATCTTCTAATGACATGATCTCTTTATCTTCAGGGTGTGACCAACCAAGTAGGGCCATGTAGTTATTCATGGCCGAGGGTAGGTAGCCCTCTTTTTTAAATTGGTCACACGCGACGGCGCCTTTGCGTTTAGAAAGTTTTTGTCGGTCGTCATCTAAAATCAATGAAATGTGACCAAACTGTGGAAGCGCCCAACCCAGGCCCTCATAAATCATCATTTGACGTAATGTATTTGGTAAGTGCTCTTCGGCGCGCAGAATGTGCGAAATTTTCATGTGGTAGTCATCCACCGCGCAACAAAAATTATATACGGGCATGCCGTCCGAGCGAAGCAGCACAAAATCACCAACCATATCGGATGGAAATTTCACTTCGCCTCTGATCAGATCTTTTAAAATATAATCCTTACGAAGTTCACGCGTTTTAAAACGCACGACCGCCTTATCACCATTCGCGATGCGCACTTGTGCTTCATCGATTGAACCGTCCGCATAGGGCGACTCAACGTGCGTGTGTAACCCACTGGCTTTAATTTTTTCGCGCTCGGCCTCTAGCTCTGCATCGCTCATGAAACAGTAGTAAGCTTTGCCGCGCGCTAAAAGTTCTTCGGCATGCTTTTTATAAATTTCTAACCGCTCGCTTTGTTTGTAAGGACCATACGGCCCCTTATCTATTAAAGAATCTGTATCGGGGCCTTCATCCCAAAGAATTCCTAGCCATTTTAAATCTGAGATCATCATTTTTAACGACTCTTTGGTCGACCGGGCCTGATCCGTATCTTCAATTCGTAGAATAAATTTTCCGCCGTTGTGTTTGGCGTAAAGATAATTAAATAAAGCCGAGCGTGCGCCACCCACGTGCAAGTAGCCAGTGGGGCTTGGGGCAAAACGAACTCGAATTTCTGAAGTTAAAGCCGACATAGTTAAATCCTTTTTACGGGGCTTTAACCAGCGCCTCAAAATGAAAAAGGCCTGGGTATGAGCCAAGCCCTTATTTTTGCTTTAATCGCGTTTGAAGTAAAGCTATTGCACGCCAAAAATCGCTTTGATTTCAGCGTCAGAACTAACCACATCTTTTACTTCCGGAGCTAAATTAAGCTCTTTTAATAAAAGGTTTTTAGCCGTATCTAACATCTTCTTTTCACCGAAGCTTAATTCTTTATCTACTTTTAAAACGTAAAGATCGCGTAAAACCTCAGCAATTTCAAAAACCGAACCGGTCTTTATTTTTTCCATGTAATCGCGGTAACGGCGATTCCAAGTTTGCGTATCGATTTTAACGTTTTTGTCTTTAAGAATGCTAACTACTTTTTCAGCTTCTTCTTTAGATATTAACGGACGTAACCCAACTGATTTAATATTGGCAGCTGGAATCATGATTTTCATTCCGGTTTCTAAAATCATAACGGAATAAAAAATATGAATGGTGCCTAAAATTTCTTTCGACTCAATCGAATGAATTTTTCCAACCCCGTGGCCTGGATAAACCGCGTGATCTCCCACTTTAAATTGCGACAAATATTCTGGCATGAACCCCACCTCATTTTGGCAGACAAAACAATTAGACTATTAACCAGGTAAGTTATAGCAGGTTTGACACTGTTCATCAAATTTTGGGGAGTGATTTATAGAAATTTGTAAAAGCTTCAAGCAACAGGCCCTCAAGTGGGGCCTGTGCTCTAAGGGACTATGAAAAATTTAGTGCGCTGCCCTGTAAGAGCTTGCGCCGACGTTATTCGACTGTTGCGACTAATGCAAATGGCTGTTTACCAGCTATTCCCATGGGAACATTAACGCCCTTAACTTTAACGATAATGTCACCGGCTGCAGTCTGACCTTGAATGTAAGAAGTGTTATTAATGGCATCGTTCGCTGACACGATTTTTCCATCTGGTAAAACAACTTCTAAATCAAGATCGTTCACTAAAGCTTTTGAAGCATTCGCCGACCCAGGCGCGTCGGTCCATACAAGAGTTACTTGCAATCTGCCGGCTTTGGTAACTTTAAAAGTTGTTGGAAGCATTTCACCGGTTGCAACGCCTGCTTTGGAATCAATTAAAAGTAATTGCGCGGTATCTTTTAAGTTTACGGCTTTTGCCATATCAATACGACCGAAACCTTCGTCACTATTTGGACGAGGAGTTAATAATTCTTGGCCTTTTGCTTCGCCCACCGCGCCGTACTGGCCCGGAAACATATCAAATGCCGTATGCATTAAATACGCTTTTAATAAAGCCGCCGATGGCGCAGGCTGATTTAATTTTTGAATTAAAATCTGACGAGTCACAACGGCCGCGCCGGCCGCTAGCGGCGCCGCCATTGAAGTTCCGCCCGAGTAAACGTAATCATTATTGTATGCACCCCATAATGGTTCAGCCGTAGGTTGCTGTGAACGGACTGACACAATATTAGTTCCCGGAGCAACGATATCAGGTTTTATACGACCATCTAAAGTTGGACCGCGCGAACTAAACATTGCCATACCGTTAATGTTATCAGAAACCGTTGAGCTTCCCATTGGTTCTGCCCCCCATTCACCGCCACGTAAATCTTTAATTAATTTTTGAATTCCGCCCACGGCTAATAAATTTTCACTGGCCCCAACGGCTAGTGCATTTTTAGAAGTGGCCGGAGTACTGACCGAACCGCTGTCGACGCGGCCGTCTTTATTTTTATCGATTCCGCTGTTACCGGCGGCAAAGACGACCAATAGATCTTGTTTTGCAAACATCGCTTCATCAACTGAAGCAGCATTTTTTTCGTAAGCGCCTAAGTTTGCCGGCGCACCCCAAGAATTGGTGTGAACGCGAGCTCCGTCTTTGTAGGCCTGATCAAACATTGTGGTTAAACTTGCTGGTGGCGATAAATTATTTAATATCGGAGACCACATACCTTGAGCGACCATGTAAGCGGCGTAAGCGCCACCTTTTAGTTTACCACTTGAAGCCGTTCCGCGACCAAGCACCGAACCCGCCACGTGCGTACCGTGACCCATCGGATCGGCCCATGACTTTCCGAACATTCCAACCGCGTAACCACTTTTGACGGAGGCTTTAAAATCTTGGTGAATATTATTGGCATCGCCTGAATCAAGCCCCGTATCGGCCATGCCGGCAATTTGTTCTTGACCCATAAAGCCTGCAGCCCAAGCAGCATCGAAGTTCATGACTTTAGTACCGGTTTCAAAACCATTTAAATCAGTGTAGTCACCTGGTGACTTGGGTTGCTCGCCAACATCACTTGCATTCATTGAAAATTGCATTGGCACCATCTCAACGTACGCTTGTACATTTTCAACTCCCGCAACTGCAGCGATCTCGCTAAAGTGACCACGAAGCGTACTTACAAAAATCGAAATGCCTTCGGCTTTTTGCACAACTACATCGGTTCCTAATTTTTGTATTTGCGATTGAACTTTTTGACTATCGTTTGCGCTAAATAAAGTAACTAAAATTGTTTCACGTACAGCCGCCATCAATGCATTTGCAGCGCCTAACGTTGGTGACAATTTCATCTGGGCTTCAAACGGAAGAACCGCTTGAATATTTTGGTTTTGCTTCAACGATAACGCTTGCGCGGCGGGGCCTCGCACGAGGAAAGCGTCTTCAGGTAAGTAACTATGAATTTTTAAACTATGCGCACGTAGCAAAGCCTTATCAGATTCACGGACGTGGTTTTTAAATTGCACGATCCACTCGTTGTTAGTGCTGGCTGAAGTTATTTGACTTCGTTGCACTTGATTTGCGTTTGTTAAGATTGTACCGCTGTTAAGCTTTAATTCTGTACCGGCGAAAGCCGTACTTGATAGAATTAAAAATCCTACCAATGTTTGAATCATAGTCATGTGTCCTCCTTGAACAATGTCGTAATCCTTTATCGATAAAAAATTGCAACATGATTGAGGCCCCGGTGGGAAGGTCTATTTAAATAAAATTTGAATTTAACGCATAGCCCTTTCGCTTAATTAGAAGTTAGCCGACTCCAGCCAAGGCATTAGGGCCGTAACTTTTTAAAAGTTCTTCGCGCAAAACTAAATGTTCTTTTTTAGAAAGTTTTGGATCGCGGGCTAATATATCAAAGGCCGCATCGCGGGCTAATTTTAATAAATCAAAGTCGCGCACTAGGTTCGCCATTTTAAAACCGGGTAAGCCAGACTGTTTGGCACCCATGAATTCACCGGGCCCGCGAATTTGCAAATCAAATTCGGCCACTTTAAATCCGTCATTAGTTTTCTCCATAAATTCTATGCGCGTGCGTGTTTCTTCGCTAACGGCGTAGCCCATAATTAAAACGCAAAAACTCTTATGCTGTCCCCGCCCCACGCGACCGCGCAACTGATGAAGTTGCGATAAGCCAAAACGCTCGGCGTGTTCGATCATCATGATGGTAGCGTTGGCAACGTCGACGCCCACTTCAATGACGGTGGTAGAAACTAACACGTCAATTTTATGTTCGCGAAATTCGGTCATCACTGCATCTTTTTCGACTGACTTCATTTTTCCGTGCAATAAACCAAAACGAACTTTCGGAAATTCCGCGCTTAATTTCTCGAACTCTTCGGTGGCATTTTTTAAATCGATTTTTTCGCTTTCTTCAACCAGCGGATAGACCACGTACGCCTGTCGCCCTTTTTCTACTTGCTCGATCAAAAATTTTAGCGCAGCCGGACGTTTGGTTTCATTAATAACCCGCGTCTGAATGGGTGTGCGCCCTGCCGGCATTTCATCAATGATTGACACATCAAGGTCGCCGTTGACGGTCATCGCTAAAGTGCGCGGAATGGGGGTCGCGGTCATAATTAAAAAATGCGGTGACGAGCCTTTATTTTTTAGAATACCCCGCTGGGCCACGCCAAAGCGATGTTGCTCGTCGATAATGACTAAGCCTAAATTTTGAAACTGCACCCACTCTTCGATGAGTGCGTGCGTACCGATTAGAAAATGAATATCGCCATTCGCCAACTTTTCGGCGATCTCTTTTCTTTCTTTGGGCTTAGTTTTTCCAGTGAGTAAAGCGGTGTTGAGTCCTACCGGTTGCAAAAGTTTTTCGGCATTACGATAATGTTGTTCGGCCAAAATTTCGGTTGGCGCCATGAGGCACGTTTGGAAATTAGATTCATGCGCCTTAAGGCACGATAAAAAACTAACTAATGTTTTACCCGATCCTACGTCTCCTTGTACTAGGCGATTCATGGGCTTTCCCGATTCTAAATCCTTTTGAATTTCACCGTACGCGCGCATTTGCGCATTCGTTAATCGAAAAGGCAACGATGCAATCAATGCTTTATTTTTTAATTCTGCGTTTTTAAACGCAAATCCTTTTTCACTTTTAAGACCCGATTTTTTAGAAGCTAAATAAAGTTCAAGCCAAAAAAATTCTTCGAAGATCAGCCGCTTGTGTGCTTCTGATTTAAATTCATTATATAAATTCCCGGCGTCGGCTTCAGGCTGATGTATTTTATAATAAGCTTCGTTACGACCTAATAGAATTAAATTTTTCACAAGCTCTAACGGTAACTTTTCAATGGGCCAGTCTTTGACTTGTTCAAACACCGATAAGATCAACTTACTAATTTTAGTTGAGCTTAAGCCTTCATTTTCAACGTAAATAGGAATCAAGGCATCTTGAATGGCTTCTTCGGGTTCGATATCTTTAAGATCAGGATGGTGAAATTCGATTCGTCCGCGGTAATCCGTAACCGTTCCAACGACACGCACTTCTTTACCCGGCTGAAATCTTTCGAAATAACCCTTGTAAGGAGTTCGAAAAAACTTACAGCGAATCTGCCCCGAGGCATCGCGAATCATAATGTCATAAATTCGTCGCGTTGATTTTCCCATATTATAAGAACTCACCGAAACAACTTTGGCCTTCAGGCTAACCACATCGCCCGGTTTAAGACTGGCCACATTACGGGCGGCACGCTGGTCTTCATACGCGCGCGGATAATTTTGCAAAAGGTCGTCAACCGTTTTTATTCCGTTACGCGAGAACAAAGCCCCCAGCTTTGGTCCTACTCCTTTTAGATATTGAATGTCGGTCTCTAGACGAAGGGCCATGGTTTGATTTCATGTCAAAAAAAAGCATCCGTCAAACAGACAAAAGCGCTAGAGTAAAGACTATGAGCACAAATGATTTTTTTCGGATTCGCCTTAGTACAATTCGGCCGTTAGAGGCAATTCCCTTCGACATTTTTATCTACATTGACAGTAAAATGATCAACTACCTCAAACAAGGTGGCATCATGAAAACCGAAAAGGTTGTATCACTTCACCAAAAAGATACCGGCGAATCTTTTTATGTGGGCATGAAAGATAAACAGCTTTACCGTGATTACGTAAAAAGTTCGATGAACTCCGTTACAATTTCAAATAATGACAAGGCCGCAATCTTGCGTGAAAGTTCGATTGCTCTTTTAGAAGATTTATTTGAAAACCCTGACGTCGGGCAAGCGCTGATGGATTCAAAACCAATTGTCAGTGATCTCCTTAAGTTCATGGAGATTGCGCCCGAATCTATTTCAAATTTAATCAGTTTATCTGGGCATGATTTTTACACTTACAATCACTCTTTCGACGTTAGCATTTATTCGCTCGGATTAGGCCAGGCGCTTGGCTTTGATAAAAAAACTTTAGAAGAGTTAGGCCAAAGCTCTTTATTTCACGATGTTGGAAAAAGAAACGTCTCGCTAGATATTCTTTGCAAAAAAGGACCACTCGATGAAAATGAATGGGCCCAAATGCGCATGCATCCCCAATTCGGCTTAAAAATATTAAATGAACAGCCAAACATCTCTGAAGCCATTCGCGCGGCTTGTTATGAGCACCACGAATCATGGAGCGGCGGAGGCTACCCGCAAGATATCTCGGGCCACGAGATTCACCCGTTTGGCCGCATTGTAGCCCTTACCGACACTTACGACGCCATGACCACTCAACGGTCGTACAATGTGCCAATGAAACCTTCAGAAGCGCTTACGATGATGAAAGAAAAACTTTCGGGTCGTTTTGACCCTGATATGTTAAAAGCGATGTACTCGGTTTTATTTAAAATGAAAGCTGCTTCTTGACATCTAAATGCAAAATTAATTAGCCTCTGCCTTAACGGAGGTTTTATGAAAATCAGATTACTATTGCTTACTTTGGCTTTTTCAATTCTAGGTGTCTTCGCCCAAGCCCATCCAGTTAACGGCCTACTTGGCTACTGGCAAACCGAACAGCCTCTTTACAATAATGGCGTGCAATTTAATTTAGAATATAATTTCTATCAAAACCAAGCTGAGCTTGTCGTGCATTGTTATTTTCCTGATGGCGCTTACTTAGAGTCATCAGCGGCAAGTTACGCATCGTATGATTATCAGCAAATTTATGTTCACAATACCCAGCGCCGAGTTTCTCAAGATCCTTACCGTTTTTGCGAAGCAAGCATATACGCGGGCACATGGTATGCGCAGTTTGATTATTACGGCAGAATGATTCTAACGGTTCCAACTCCGTACAACACGCAATTTGTTTTAGTTCGAAACTATCGTTAATAATGGTCATGAACTGGAGTTAGCCATAATTCCAGTTTGCTATTTTTTAACTAAAATGTTTTTTGGCACTTACTTTCCGACCACTTAACGAAGCACTCTGGCGCTTTTTTAAAAATAAATTCGTTTTGCAATTCTTCGCTGGTTTTAATATCCCAAGCAGCCTCGCGCGATGGCAGCGCGAATTGGCGATTCGGGTAGGCTTTACGAAAATCATTCATTGACATCAACCGTACGTCTTCGATTTCTAGGTTTTTCAGTAGCCATTGCCATTTTTTATTTTCTTCATTACCGGCTTGATTCGATAAAAGCAAAATGCGCTTATTAGGCGTGATCCCCCGGTGCGCAAGGCGTTCGATGGTTTGCTTTAAATCAGGGTCTAAAATTCGGCGTTGAGTAAGCGGATTTTTTAAAATTAAAAAATCACCGCTGGATAAATTAATGCTGCCTTGAATATGAAATGAAGCGTACTCAAAGGCGCTGCGGGTATCGACCAGCACGGTATTTTCGGCGAAAGCATTGACCGACTCTTCCATCACTTGGGTGGGCTTCATTTGGCAAGCCGCTAAAGATAAAAAAAGAATCAGCGTGAGGTATCTCATTATTTATTTATCTTCATCGTTGGAAAGAAAATAATATCGCGGATACTGGGGCGATCCGTCAATAACATGACTAACCGCTCGATACCAAGTCCTACCCCGCCCGTGGGCGGCATTCCCGTTTCAATCGCGTGTAAGAAATCTTCGTCCATCGGATGCGCTTCTTCGTCTACGCCGCGCTTTGCTTCTTGGTCTTTTAAACGCGCGCGTTGTTCTTCTGGATCGTTCAGCTCGGAATAAGAATTACCTAATTCCATGCACGCCGCGAAGGGTTCAAAGCGCTCGACTAGTTTTGGATTGTTTCGGTGAATTTTTGTCAGCGGTGAAATGTCTACCGGGTGATCCATGACTATAGTGGGTTGAATTAAATGCGGTTCGGCCGCAATTTCAAAAACCTTCATTTGCTTTTCACCGGTTGACAAATTTTCTAACTTGATTGGCTTTGGCGAATTCTTTTTTAGGTAATCATTCAAAGCATCCACGTTATCGGGGTCAATTTTGGCGTACTCTTTAATTCCATCCATAACGGGTAACCGGCGCCAAGGTGTTTTAAAATCAATTTCTTGATCTTGATACATCACCTTCGTTGAACCCGTAATTTCTTTACAGACTGAGCTGACTAAATCTTCAAATTGGGTCATTTGGTAATTGTAATCAGTATAGGCTTCGTAAAATTCAAGCATGGTGAATTCAGGATTGTGCGTGCGATCTATTCCTTCGTTACGAAAATTCTTACCAATTTCGTAAACTTTTTCAAAGCCGCCCACGATCAAGCGCTTTAAATAAAGTTCTGGTGAAATTTTCATGTAAAGCTTCATATCAAGCGCGCGGTGATGCGTGGTGAATGGATGCGCGGCCGCGCCCCCGTAAAGCGGTTGCAAGACCGGAGTTTCAACTTCCATGAATCCGCGATCATCTAAAAACTTTTTGACGGCTTTAATAATTTTTCCGCGCGTGACGAAAACTTTTCTTGAATCAACGTCAGAAATCAAATCAAGGTGACGATGGCGGTATTTAATTTCAACGTCTTGAATGCCGTGAAATTTTTCTGGCAGGGGTTCTAACGTTTTCGTTAGAACTTGAAATTTTTGAACGTAAAGTGAAAGTTCACCCTTTTGTGATTTAAAAATATAACCTTCAAGGCCCACGATATCGCCCAGATCAATTAAGTCAAACGTGGCACGATCCATTTCGGTTTGCTCTTCGACTTTAATGTAACATTGCAATGAACCCGTTACGTCTTGAATATTAAAAAAGCTAGCTTTGCCCATTTGACGTAAAGTCATCAAACGTCCAGCGATGCGAAATTTTGTTTCAGTTTTCTTTTCGCCCGCCGCCAAATCGGCGTAATCTTTTATGAGCTGCTCGATATGAACGTTTTTATCAAACGTATACGGATAAGGGTTGATCCCCTTCTCTTTCATGGCGTGAAGCTTTTTTCTTTTCTCGGCCTTGATCGGATTATCGTTCGAATCGATCACAGAGATTTCCCCGCGAAGGCTTCCATTACATTTTTAAGTAATTCAATGGCTTCTTTTTTTGGTCGTTGAAAAGCGTTGCGGCCCATGATGCTACCGAATGCTCCGCCTTGCGCTAATTGTTTTACTTCTTCTAAAAGTTCTGGGGTGCTTTTGGCCTCACCGCCAGAAAAAATCACGATGCGTTTTCCGTTGTAGCAAGATTGCACGACGTGACGAATACGATCAGAAAGTTGAGTGATTTTAATGCCTTGAGTTTCGTAAACTTTTTTTGCCTCAGCTTGCTCCAAATGCGCCGTCGGAGGTTTTACTTTAATAATGTTTGCGCCCAACTGCGCGGCGATATGGGCCGAGTACGCAATGACGTCCATTCCGGTTTCGCCCTCTTTTGATAAACCTTCACCCCGCGCGTACGCCCACATGATAACGGCTAAACCCGCTTTTTTTGCTTCACGCGACGCTAGGGCAATTTCTTCGTACATTTGTTTACGGTGTGATGAGCCCGGGTAAATTGTAAATCCAATCGCGGCGCAACCTAAACGAAGCGCATCTTCAACCGAAGACGTTAACGCCGAGATTGGCGCCTTCGATCCGTACAGAACGTCCGAGTTATTGATTTTTAAAATTAAAGGAATTTCACCAGCGTAATCGCGACCACAAGCTTCAAGCGCACCTAACGGGGCCGCATAGGCGTTACAGCCTGATTCAATCGCTAATTCGAAATGATAAGCTGGATCATAACCATCCGGATTTTTTGCGAAACTGCGGGCCGGTCCGTGTTCAAAGCCTTGATCAACTGGTAAAATAACAAGCTTACCGGTTCCGGCTAACTTTCCCGAATTCATCATTCGAGCCATGTTTGTTAATACACCGATGTTTTCAGCTCCATACCAACTCAAAATTTCGCGCACGCGTGGGGTCATTTTTTCTCCTTCTGAAGACAGGGCCTCAAGTTAGACAAAGAACAGCCTTCGATCAAGGTTTAGCTAGCGAAATCAGTTCAAATTTGACTTCTGTAACACACCTGATAAAATACGCCTATGAGTGCAAATCTGAAAGTTACATTTGAAACTACGCCCAATCCATCGACAATGAAGTTTAATTTTGGTCAAAAAATCTCGAGTCAATCGTACGATTTTCCAAATGTCGAAGCGTCAGAGCGTTCACCCTTAGCTGCTAAAATCTTTGGCTTCCCTTGGACATCGTCGGTATTTTTAGGTGAAGATTTCGTCACAATTACTAAGCAAGACTGGGTTGAATGGGATATGTTAGCAACCCCTTTAGCGGGTCTACTTGGCGAACACATTGAAAGTGGCCAGCCCGTGCTGATTGAACTAGAGGCTAGTCTTGATGAAACAGTAAATGATTCTGAAATTGTGAAACAAATAAAACGCTTGTTGCAAACCGAAATTAAGCCCGTTGTCGCCCTTGACGGCGGTGACATCGTATTTTCTAAATACGAAGATAATAATTTATATATCCATATGCGTGGGGCTTGTGCCGGTTGCCCGTCTTCACAGGCGACCTTAAAGGACGGAATCGAAGTTCGTATGAAGCAGGCATTCCCTGAAATAAAAGAAGTTTTCGCAATTTAAATTCACTTTTTAAAACTAGCTAGTAATCTGTCTGAATACCTGACGGTGTCTCAAAAAACGTCACACTGTTTCCGTTATAAACAATTCATTGGCTCTGAATAGCAACTGTTTGGTATTGAGACGTATCAACTTGGGACCCGGATTTGATAGTTACCCCTTTGAGTTAATAGTAATTCAAGGAGTATTTATGCGCGGTTCAGTATTTATCGGTTTAATTTCAACCATGGTCATGCACGTGGCTCAAGCGGATTTTCGCATCCCCATAACCCGTGGAAAAGACCGATTAATGGTTTTAGAAAGCGTTCACGATACCATCCAGGCCCGGGTTGATATCATCCGCAATGCAAAACGTACTATCGACCTTCAGTATTTTGCGATCGACAGTGATTTCATTTCTGTATCTTCGATGGCTTTACTTAAAGAGGCCTTAAAGCAAAATCCTGAATTGAAAGTTCGAATCATGGTTGATTCACTCAATAATAAAATGACTCGCGAATTAATGGCGGCTTTTCTAGATAATTTATTACCTCTCGAGAAAACTAGAATTGAAATTCGCGAATTCAATCAGTTCAGTTTGTTAAACCCTTTTTGTTACACCCGCCGAATGCATGACAAAGCTTTAATCGTGGACGATCAATTTTTAATCGTTGGCGATCGAAACGTGTCGAATGGCTATTTCAATGGTGATTTAATTAACAAAAGAAGCAATTTGCTTTCAAGTGTCCTTTCGCAAAAAGGCTTGCCAATTTACCAAGGCGTTGACGCCCTAGTTTATGGTGGAGTGGCCCCAAAAAATGCGGCTAAGTATTTTCAAGATCGTTGGGACTCGGCCGACGTGAAACCGGTTCGACTTTACGATTTTAATCGCGACACCCTTGATTTATCGTATTGCCATTTACGCAACGGCGAGGGGGCTGACCCATCATGCTATACTCGCCTTGACGAAAACATAAAGGCGACGAAACATCAAATGCGACTGCTAGAGGCGGCTATGTCAAAATCTAAAAAAGAACAGCTTGTTAGCTTTGATAATTCTTTAAGTTGGTTTGCGGAAGGCATCGACGTTGACGGCATCGAATATATACATGATGAAGTAACTGAAAAAAGCATCTGCAGCGGTAAGACCGAAAATAATATGGGTGCCCAACTTTATAAGGCCATCGATGAAAAGACTAAAAGTGATTTGACTATATTAACGCCTTACCTTGTTATCACTAGCGAGATGGAAACGTTGATTAAGAAATTAGTTGCTCGCGGAGTTAAAATCAACTTTATTACGAATTCGAAAATTTCTAACGACGTGAGCTCGGCGCATGCTGGCTACCTGCAAACTCGCGACAAGCTTTTAAATCAGGGTGTAACGATATACGAATATGAACGACTCGACGACGCCGTTAGCACAATTCACACTCTGCATGCCAAAGTCGTAATTATGGACGGCCAGGGCCGTCAAGATGACTCAACTATTTTTATTGGATCATATAATTGGGACGGTCGTAGTCAAAATATCAACAGCGAAGTAGGAATTTTATTTGGCTTGCATAGCCAAATAAATGCGCCAGCGGTTCAGTTAGCTAATCGCATCCAGTCTATTTTAGAAAGCTCTACCAAGGTTACGTTTGATAAGAATTCGAATCAAATTGTAACTGTTAAGTACGATGACTTAAAAAACAAGACGATCAAAGACATGATTGCCAAGCGCGAAAAAAATGTAAAGGTCATGCAACGACTTTTAAGAATTCAATTTTTTGGACCTCTGCTGGAAGGACAACTCTAATATGAAAAAGGCTCAAATGAAAAAAAATTACTTAAACCTAGTAAGATTATCAATTTTATTTATTACGTTTGCGGGCTCGGTGAACGCGCAAGCGATATCGGACGCTTGTACGCTGCAACGACAGCCTGAGCCCCAAGGTTTATCAATGTCCGGCGCCGATTTTGATAAATATTTTAGAACTCTACAACGCGAATGCGAATTAACGACGCGTTTTAGAAATGCTCGCAACTTGTTAGAAGGTAAATATGGCTTTCCAATTGAAAGATTAACGGAGTATCAAGCGCTCCGCTATTTACGGCGCGTTGATTACAATAATGCAATTGCCATGAACGTACCGGTTGAATACTTGTACCAAATTAATTATCCCAAAGATCCGATTCCGATGGAATTACGCCAAAGAATCATTTGGGATAATTGGATTGAGGGCCTTACGCAACTGGCCCCAGCCCGCCAAAAAATCTTGAACGGCGGCGACTTCACCGTTCAAGATTTACAGAACGTTCACCGCGGCTTTTACCGGAAATCAACCGAAATTAGTGGCAGTGTACCCGCCGCCGGCGACCATGCTCACGAAGCAGATCCTGGCCACATTAAGCCGGGAGCAGATAATGATAACTTTTGGTGGGTCGTAAAACCGCCTGAGTCTTACACCGTCCGCGCAGTGGTGCGCGAGATAAATGAAACTTACCGAAATTTGGGGCTTACTGATTCAAGTCCTGATTATATGAATGTTCTGCAAGTTAAAACGGCCCGTGAATACATGGATTACTTACGCAATTTAGCTAGCATCGCAATCCCGGGCCGAAATCAGCAATTATTAAAACACGTGGAAGAAGTGCAAAATCGCATCTACAAGGGTGAATTCACGACCGAGAGTGAGTTGTTATTTTCTGGCGATAGTCGCGCGAATCTTAAAAACTTAAAAAGCATTTTATCATTTGTAAATAAAATGTTCGATCAAGCGCAAAAGAACCAACATATGCAGTGGAATGGGCGCTTAATCACGCCAGCGCAAGTGGCTTACTTAGCGCAGAAATTCTACGTGGGAGTGCACCCCTTCAGTGAAGGCAACGGACGCACGAGCCGCTTCATTCAAGAGCTAGTTTTAACCTCGTTTGATATGCCACACGGCTCGTCGGGCGACTTAATGGATACCGATATTTTGATGAGTTTTGACCAATATTATAAGTTAGCGATTGATTCAAACATCAATTTAATCACGGCGGTCGAAGGTTGCATCAAGCAGTATGAAACCAACGGGCTTACAAGTCTCGATAGTATCACTAGACGTGCTGGCTCGGTCGATTACGGCTGCCGCCCGTTACGTTAAGCCGATTACGTTAATATATGACGACTTATTTCGCCTACCCGGACTCGGCCGAGCTGCCCGGGGGTGAAATAGGTTCCGAACGTGACTTTGGCACCTTGTTCGCGGCGAAAGTTGGCTAAGGTTTTTAACGTTTCTTTCGATACCACATGTCCACTTTCAACATCTTGGGTAATGATCACGCAACGTGAACAGGGTTTCGCATTTTGTAACTTAACTTCGCCAAAATGAATTTCTTTAATTTGATCTTCAGCAAAAGCTTCTAGCCCATCAATAATTATGTTACTTCGAAATCGATTAATCGTAGCGCCTGCGCCACCCTGCTTTAAAATCAGCCGGTTCAATTCATCAAGCGAGTTTTTATTTGTTAATAACACCGGCCGCGAATCAGTGAACCGAGTCTGATTGACTTCGCTGGTACCCGCCGCTTTTAATTCACGAAAACTTTTTTGATCGTATCGGACCAGTTTGACGCTTTGATTTAAAAAATCCGAAATCGCTTCATTAATATCATGACTGCAAACCCCGGCCTCAACTGAATCATTCCAAATGGTCACTTGATCACGTGCCTCAGAGGGCGCGTTCAAATCAATTATTATTTTGTTAGGGCCTAAATAAAGTTGCAGAAATGAATCTTGCAGGGCCGTTTTTATTTCGGCTAGTCTGGGTTGCGTGCGTAAAGTAATAAATTTATTTTGTTCGTCGACGATTAGCCATTCACGGTCGTGCAAGGGGCCGGCGGGCCCGATTTTCATTTCAGTTACCGAAATACCCTGACACGATTTTACCGGATAAATCCAAAGTCCGGTAATGCGGGCCGAATTCATTTACATTCCCATAATGTAGTAAAACATCAAAGGCGCCACGATCGAGGCATCACTTTCAACGATGAATTTCGGCGTCTCGATGGCTAATTTTCCCCACGTAATTTTTTCGTTTGGAACGGCACCTGAATACGATCCGTAAGAAGTCGTTGAATCAGAAATCTGACAGAAGTAACTCCATAGTGGAACGTCCGCGTGACTTAAATCTTGCGAAAGCATGGGCACGACACAAATTGGAAAGTCTCCGGCAATACCGCCCCCAATTTGAAAGAAACCTACTTTATGCTTTGTTGCCGTTGCCATATACCATTCGGCCCAATACATCATGTAATCGATGCCTGATTTCACGGTGCGGGTACTTTTAATATCGCCTTTAATACAGTGACCCGCAAAAATATTTCCCGTCGTTGAATCTTCCCAGCCCGGAACGATAATCGGCAAATTTTTTTCGGCCGCTGCTAACAACCAAGAATTTTTTGGATCAATCTGATAATACTGCTTTAACTTCCCCGAAAGTAAAATTTTGTACATGAACTCATGTGGAAAATAACTTTTTCCTTCTTTTTCGGCCTTTTGCCACTCTTCTAAAATGGCCTTTTCAATTCGACGAATGGCTTCTTCTTCGGGAATACATGTGTCGGTCACGCGGTTTAAATGTTTTTCTAACAAAGCCTGTTCATCTTGCGGGGTCAGATCGCGGTAGTTAGGTATTCGCACGTAATGATCATGTGCGACTAAATTAAAAACATCTTCTTCAAGATTTGCGCCCGTACAAGAAATGGCGTGCACCTTATCTTGACGAATCATTTCGGCTAGCGATAAACCCAATTCCGCCGAACTCATGGCACCGGCCAAGGTCACTAACATCTTGCCGCCGGCATCGACTAAATCTTTATAACCTTTGGCACCGTCTTTTAGTGCGGCCGCATTGAAGTGACGATAGTGATGATCAATAAATTGAGTAATGTTCATGGGTTGCCTCCAAAAGTGAAAGGGGTACATTACTGGGATAAAATGGTGGTGACAAGGGTTATGCTTTAATTCCTGAAACAGCTTTTGATAAAAAGCCAACTTCGGTCTGCACGTTTTTTAAGCCCAACAGTTCAAGTTGAGTTTCCATAGGATGTTGCACGTAGTTCTTATAAAAGGGCTCGTGAAAATCTAGCGGAAATTGCTTCAGCGCCCACTGAAATTCTTGATCATCATTTTTCTGAATCGAATCGACTAGACCTAAAAAACCCATCGGCTTTAAACAGCGTAGTGATTCGGCTAAAACCTTTTCGCGAACGGCCATCGGCAGCTCATGAAACAAAAAGCATGAAACCACAGCATTAAAAGTCTTTGGCTTAAATGTAAGCTTTTCTCCTGCCCCTTGCACAAAATTAATGTTTTTAAAATCTTTCAAACGTTCGCGGGCTTTTGCTAAATACATCGGACTTAAATCAACGCACGTAATCTTGGCCTTCGGAAAAGCTAAGGCCAATGATCGCGTAAGCCTGCCCGTTCCACTTGCCAATTCTAAAAAGTGTAGGCCTTCGCCGTCTTCGCCTTCAAAATGAATTTTCATCGGGGGAATAATCAATCTTCGCATGGCATCGGCCGCGCCTGAAAATAATATTTCTACTTGGTGTTCATAAAGCTCGGCCGAAACTTTACTTAAATAACCGCCAGTCTGAAAATGAAAATTTCTTTTATAATACTCAGGTAAATCAGCCAAATATTCGTTAGCTTCGTCTGAAAATTCATGCGCCGATTTTTTATCGCGCCTTTGCGCCGCACGAAACGCATCTAATAAAACTTGGGGGTATCTAAGGGCATGCTTTAAAATACTTTCGGGATATAAAACTTCGACCGGATAAAGGCCATTTTTAATATTTTCAAAATCTTTTTCGTGAATCGATTTGATTCGTAAAAGCAATTCGCCCAAGTGAGCTTTGAATTCTTTCGGCTGGGCGCGCGATGTGCCCGTGGCCAGATATGTAACAAATGGTAACAGCAGTCCCTGCGCCGCAAAGTTTCCAGAGCGCGCTAGCGAGTAATACAGACCTGCCTTATTAAGAATTTTCTTGCGGAGTGTTTCCATTTTTTCTGACTTTATACCAATGGTAGAACGTCAGCGAGATAATAATTAAACCCGCAATAAAGATACAGAGCGCCATGCCAAAAAATATAACTAAACTCATTAGTTAACCACGGCAGTCGGCTGAGCTTGGTTTTTGGCGATGTCACGCACGACCCAAGAAGCCATGGCTAAGCCAAATGCCCCCGTCACAAAACTAGCATTTCCGTAAATCACCGAGCGGTGTAAACAAGAATGCGGATCAAATTCACCTTGCGGGCACACGCACTTAAATCCTTGCCCTAGATCATATTTCAATTCAATAGGTTCCATGGGCTCTTCATCCGAAAAAACGCACGGAATTTCAAATAGCCCTTTACGAGGAAAATTAAAATCCTGGCGTAAAATCTTCCGCACGGAATGGGCCAACGGGTCCATCACGGTCTGCGCCAGGTCTACAATTTTTATTCGAGTTGGATCCATCTTCGCCGAGGCCCCACCGCTAGTAATAACTTTTAATTTTTGCTGACGGCATTCATTTAATAAAAATGTTTTCGCGGTCAAATTATCAATCGCATCTAAAATATAATCTGGTTTTAAACCTAAAATCTGCTCAGACGTATCCTTGTTGTAAAAAATGGGAAGCGATTCGATTTGCGCCTGCGGATTAATTTTTTTCAAACGCTCGGCCATAACCGCGGCTTTTTTTTGACCGACTAATCCTTGTAAAGCATGCAACTGACGGTTTGCATTTGTGATACAAATTTCATCGTGGTCAACAACCGTGATTTTACCAACACCCGATCGCGCCATTGATTCTGCGGCCCACGAGCCAACGCCGCCTAGACCCAAAACCATCACATGCGTGTTAAACAAAGTCTTCATAGCCTCATCGCCCACTAAGCGTCCCATTCGATCAAAGCGACGGTGCAGCGTGTAGTTATTCTCGGGGATCACAAAGTTCGGGTTCGGGGTGTTTTCCATGCGCTCATAACTATCAAAAAGCGGCCGCACTGGAAAGCTTTTTATGACTTTCTTTTCAGCGATAAGATTACATTGACCAAATTCCAACGCATAGATTATCTATAGTCCACCAAACATTGAAACCTACGAGGAGTAGAATATGGCAGATAAAAAAGCAAAAACCGGTCCCGTTAAGTCAACTAAGCCACGCCCAGCCACTTTAGCGGCTCCACAAAAATTTAAAGATTTCACGATCACTCAAAAAAGATCAGGTCGTTTTCAAGTTGTGACTGCACAAGGTGCCCCAGTGAATGGTGCTGAAAAAGAAAAATTATTGCTTGATGCTAAAGTATTAAAAGGCTCATTTAAAAAAGCTGGCGAAGCAGCGGCTCCAGAAGCAACAACTTAGTTTTTCCTAAAAATATTTTATAACTTTTAAAAAACCGCAAGCAACCCTTGCGGTTTTTTTATTAAGCCTAAGACATTCTAAATAATCTTTTAAAATTCGCCGCGGCCGTACCTAAAATATCAAATGGGCTTACATTGCGAATAAGCGCAATTTTTTCGGCCACTTGATAAAGTGAACTTGAATCATTATCCCCTTGCCAACCTTCCGGGGCCTGGTCGGGCGAATCACTCTCAAGTAGTAAATATTCCAATGGCATTTTTTGAACGCAATCTTGTAGCTTATGGTTTTTATCAAACGTGACCGCACCACCAATTGAAATATGAAAACCTTTATCGATATATTTTTTAGCCGTATCGTAGCTGCCGGTAAAGGCGTGCACGAAGCCTTTACGATCAGGCGCATCCCACAGATCAAAAATCTGAATTGCCTTATCGTGGGCTTGTACAATGTGCAGCACCATGGGCTTTTGAAAAGCTTTAGCTAACTCGATTTGATTTTCAAACATCTCAATCTGCAAGCTTTGCGAATCTTTCATAATATGGGGCCTGAAGTCTAAGCCTGCCTCACCGATTGCCATCGCCATCGGTAGTAGCTTCGCTAAGTCGTCGAGCGCGTCTTCGCAATCTTCATACTCATGATCGCTTACATAATAAGGGTGTAAACCAAAGCACAGGCCGAAGTTCTGGGGGTATTTCTCTTTCAATGTGATTTGATTACGCCATTCTTCGGGGCTTATGCCGCCTAATAGAAAGTAGTCGATACTTTGACTTGTGGCTTTCGCAAGCAAGGCATCAAAGTCGGGCTTTAAAAATAGACGCGGGTCAGACCAATGGGAGTGGGCATCAATGTACTTCATACTAAAGACCAGGCTACATCTGGACTTGGGACATTTCAATAAATTCCGATAAACAAAGGTCGGCATTGACGCCCAAGGAGTACTTATGAAGATTGCTTTTCAAATGGGAATTGAAATTAAAGCGGCCAGCGGTTCGATATTGAAGCCTGCGCAACTGCAATTCTGGAATTTATCTTCGGAAGGATTACCCCCACAAATAAAAAATCAAACTCCGGGATCACCTTTTAAATATTATACCGATGCCATCTTGGGCCTTTGTTTTCATAAAATGAACGATTACAAATCATTATCTCCCGAACACAAACAGTTTGCGATACAAGCTTACCGTTCGTTTGACCCCTACACGGAACTTTTTCAAAAATCTGCGCCCCGCGTTCGCGCTTTACGTGGATCAACTTCTAATAATTTAAAATTCGAAAACTTTGAAAAAAAAATGACGGAAATTTGGGACGAAATCTTTCAGAATAAAGTAGTTAACTTTGTAAAATTAGAAAAAGCCTTAGACTGTTTATCTGAATTTGAAATGGCGATGGAGTCGACCTTTTTATATAACTTTAACGTGCAATTTAGTGCAAAGATGAACGAAAAGTTAATTTGTTTTTATTCATTTTTATTTCACCTTCGATCGTTAATGGCGATTGATCACAACGCCCACGTGGAAGACTCTTCTTTAGAATCAGTGAAATGTGATTCTATTTCTGATTACCTGCCCAAATCAGATTACACCGTCAATGACGCCCTCCTTTATTTGCAATTTAAAAAATTAAGCGTTCCGTTTGTAGGCCATAAAGACAAAGATCCGCGCATTGAAAGATTATTAGTTGAGCCAATGCTAAAATCATTTACTCAGTACAATCACAATGCTTGCAGCTTGATCGATCAGTTACCAAAAAGCTTTCTTTCTTCATTGCCCACCGGTGATCTTGAAGAAGCCTTGCACCATGTACAAATGGACTGGTTGTTAGGTTCAGAGGCAGGTTTGTTGTTTAAAATTCGCGAAGAGCTTTTTGGTGCGACCGAAGGTTACGATAAAATTTTCTGGCCAGAATTAAATGCGGCCCGTAAAAAAGCGGCTACGAGCCTTAGTATTTGTTTTGAATTATCTCACAAAGATTTTTCTAAGGAGTCGGCAGCCGCTTAGCTGCAAACTTCTTGTAAAGTACCACAATTAATAAAATTGCTAACATACACAGAATGAATATTTTAAATTGCTTAAGATATTTTAAAATACTATCGCCGTAATAAGCTAAAAGTAAAATTTGCGTTGGCACTGAAATGGCCGCCGCAATTCCGTCGATCAAACCAAACTTCCACGCCGGAAATTTTAACATTCCGCAAGCTAAGTGGCCCGGAAAACGCACGCCTGGGGTAAATCGAAAAATTCCGCACGCATAGGCGCCGTACTTTTCGGTCCAACGTTCAATTCTTAATCTATTCTCTTCCGACAAAATGGATTTAACCGGGCCCCATTCAAAAATTCGCCGGCCAAAATAGCGACCCATAAAATAAATCAGAAAATCGGCAAAAAACACCGCCAAGAAAGCAACGAACGCCGCCGTATGAGAATTAACGTGCGGAGCATTAGGAAATGGGGGCGGATACTTATCGGGGTGGTTTCCCATAAAAGCCAAAATAC
Organism: Bdellovibrio sp.; assembly: GCA_014378765.1. Classification (GTDB taxonomy): domain Bacteria; phylum Bdellovibrionota; class Bdellovibrionia; order Bdellovibrionales; family Bdellovibrionaceae; genus Pseudobdellovibrio. Next base: position 34,398 of record JACMNA010000114.1, read on the forward strand.
CCACGCTGACCAACGTAGCCTCTTCCGGAAATGGTAAGCCCACCGCAGACAAGATCATCATCCCAATTAAAAAAGTATAAATCCAGGTGGGTTCGTAAGCGTACGGCGACAAACACGCTAGTGTATCTTTCCCATACCACAAACAATGAAACAGCGATTCTTGCATCTATCTATCATGATGAGAAAAACCAGTGATGTTAAGCTCTTGAACAAGATCGGTACACTGTGCTAACCATTCGTATGGCCCAATTAATAAGCTCACAAGGATTTGAATATGGAGTTAAACACTTTATCAATCCTAAGTCGGGGTCTCTGCTAAATTTAATCAGTGAAATTCTTGATAAGCCCGAAAGCGAAGTCAGCGATTTGCTTAAACTAGGTGCCGTTTACGTAAATAATGTTCGGCATGTCGAAAACAGCACTATTAATGAAAATCAAACCTTGCGCGTGCACACGAAGCCCCGTCGTTTCAATTGTGAATACGATTGGAGTCAACGGATCGTTTTTGAGTGCGATGATTTTATTTTATTAAATAAGCCCGCCGGCGTTCCTAGCCATCCGTCGGTCGATAATGTTTTGGATAATTCACTTTTTAAATTAAGTGAAGCTCGACAGGTTAAACTGCATATCACTCACCGCTTAGATACCATGACCGAAGGCCTAATCGTATATGGTAAGACGTTAGCCTTTGTAAAAAATTTTAATTTTCAAATGAGTCAGCGACAGATTGAAAAAAAATATGTTGCCCTGATTGAAACGAAACAAACTTTACCTGAAAAAATTATTCATTATATGGAGCCCTCACCGCGCGCGCCCAAAACTGTTTCACCCGTGGCGCACGAAGGCTGGGCTTTTTGTGAATTGCATATTTTAAAACAAAAAAAGCATGCGCTGGGAAGTTGGGTGCAAATTCAATTATTAACAGGTCGCACTCACCAAATTAGATCACAGCTAGCGCAGCTAGGGGCTCCACTGTTGGGTGATGAAATTTACGGATCAAAAACGGCGTGGAAACCTCGGGCCATTGCGCTACGGGCCTGTGAACTTCAATTCAATTGGAATAATCAAAGCCTAAAATTTAATCTTGATGAAACTTTCGAAGATTAAGTGCTAAATTATTTTGAGAATACCGAAAGTTTTAACTTAAGGCCCTGATTTTTAAAATCGAATTGGCTGGTAGGCTTCAATTGATCAAAGTGAAAAACCCAAGCCTCGGGATGCAACACAATAATACCCGCAGGCTTTAATTCGCGCTCGAGACGCTCTAATATCGGTACGGCTTCGCCTTGCTCGAGGCGATGGCCATAGGGGGGATTCGTCACGATCCATAAGTTTTTTTCGTTCTTATAACTAGTTAAATCAACTGATTGGCTATCGGCCTGATGCACATCAAGATCTAATTTCACGTTGGGAAATAATTCCGAAAAAAGTATTTCATTTCTTTCGACGTTCGCAATGCTTTTATCATTGAGATCAAAACCAATCAATTTGAAAGAGACTTCCGTCTGCAACCAGCGAAAATTTTTTGACCAGGTTTCAGATTTAAATATTTTCGGCCGATTTATAAAGCGAAGCCAAGAATAATTTCGTTTGATCAACGGCTGCTGGGCAGAGGCGACCTCAAACAAAATTGTGCCTGAGCCAACAAACGGATCTATTACCGTCAATTCCGGGTTCAACGAAGTTTTTTTCATCAACTGGCGCACCATCATGGCCGCTAATGTTTCGCGCAAGGGTGCCTCACCACGATAAATTGCGTAACCGCGCCGGTGCAAGTGGTCACCAGACGTATCAAGACTTACGACGCAGTTATCATGTTGCAGGCGTAAATAGACCGTCGGTTCTTCGCCGTCGCTATCGACAATTGTATATTTTTTTTTAGCCAGACTGTGCACCGAAGCTTCCATTAAACTTTTGTCATTATTTAGACGTGACTTATGCGACTCAATTTTAAGTTGAATGGGCCCGGGCTCAAGCCATTTTTCTAATGGTATGCGCTGCAACTCTTTTTCAAATTGATCAAAGTAGCGTGAGTTAAATTTACCAATGCGAATCAGCACGCGGTTTGCAATTTTGCTAAATAAATTAATTTGATAACCTAGATGATCATCGGCTTCAAATTCCAAGCCACCGCCCAGTGCTTCACACTCCGGAAAAGACGCTCTGGTAGGTTGACCATCTAGATCAAACATCTCAAACCAAAAACTTTTTAGTTCTAGCTGCAATTCAGCTTCAAATCCAATCGGGCAACTTACAAAAAATTTAGCCAATTAATATCTCCAATAAACTTCAAAGAAACCGTAGTAGCCATCTTTTGGATCAAGCTTCAGTTTGGTAATATCGGCCGAGTTGATCGAAATTTGAGTGTGCACGCGATTTATAATCCAAATATAAGAGACGAATCCCCCCAGAGCCTTTTTTTCGAAATTATAATTGGGTCCTAGTAACACCCGATTCCAATCTTGCAAGATGACCTCGTAACCAGACTGAAAAGTGCTGGATGTTAATGATTTGACGGCCGTGGCTTCCGCTGATTTTTCCCATTCAATAAGTCCAATACTAACGAACGTGTGCGTCAGTTGGGCGTCATTTGAAAGCGAGTCCCAATAAAGATTTAGATTCAGCGACGCTTGATTTTTTTGATTAATGTTCACGTAAGAAAGGCCCGAAGCCACCGTTGTAGATTCGGAGTCATACAAGCGCGCTTTAAAACTGGCATTGGGACCACCAAATAAATTTGCTGGGGCCAAAGTTCCGAGCGTCAACCAATTAGTAACGCCGTAGTAGACGTTACCAAAATAATTGAACAGCACCTCGTTTTTATAAAGCGTTTGCGCCGTATCACCGATAACAAAGCCCTGGTAAACGAGCGGACGAAAACGAGCGGAAATATTTAATGAACTTTGTTTTATAATTAAATCAGTTGAACCAATGTAATCTGGATTTTCCGCCGTTAAGTCCATGCGTCTAACGATATCGCCCGTCTGAATAAAATAACGGCGCGATTGCCGAATAAGTCTAAGTCGAATTTCAAATTTACGCCCGGCAATAGCTTTAATTGAACTGACTTCTACAAATCCGATTACGCCTAATTTAGCATTCTTAGAAATGACTGGCAAAATTTCGCCTGGCTCCCAGTCGTCGCGTTCACTGATGGCCGTCATTTTCTGATGATCAACGAAACTGTCAATCAACGCCGCCCGATAGTCGTCGTTAGCAAAACAAATCGCGGAAGTGGAAAGATTCCATAAAATAAAAATTAAGTAGAAGAAATTTTTGGATGAAAATTGACGCATACTAAAGATAATAATAACGAAACAATTGCAACTCCGAAAGCATAAAATAAGCCGTAACGGTCCGTAAGAAAACCCACTCCCATGTGCATAGTAATCACGCATAAGCTTTGAAAGCTAATGGCAAAAGTAATAAATTTCCTTTTATCGACGCCAGTTAGATCTGAAATGTAGGCCACCGAAATCGGATAAAACGGCGCCATGGCTAATCCTACGACTGTTAGCAGAAACGGATGAACCCATAGACCAAAACCTAAAAATATTAGCGAAAGTATCAATGAAGCATTTAATTGCTGTTTCAAAGAGTAGGAAAATGTTTTAACGGCAAAAAGAATACGACCGATCAGCAAGAAAACAAAAAAGTAACTAACATAATTACTCGATTGTTCAAGGTTCATATTGAAGGCTGTGCGCATATACAGGGCCAATCGCGTGGCAACCATAATTTCGGCCGTCACGTAGAAAGCTAATATGCCACCGATGGCAAATAGCAAAGGGCGCGGGGCTTTACGGCTTAATTGCGCTTGGCTGATTTGGTGAATTTCAAATGGCGTTAATGAATAAATAAATATTCCAGAAATTAAAACCAAAAAACAAATGGCGCTGGTTACATAAAATGCACTTCGCCATGGGCCCAAAAGTTCGGGCGCACGCGAAGCTAATAAGGGCGCTAACAAGCTTGCAAATCCATAAATGCCATGCAAAGCCGAAAGATACTTGGGCTGCTTTTCGCTATCAATATTTTCGGCTACGATTAAGTTTTGCACCACCCCCATTAAGCCAAAACTAAATCCAAAAATAAGAGCGCTTAAAAGATAAAAAGTAAACGTTGGCGAAATCGCCATAAAAAAAAGACCGACCATCATTAAAAAAACCGACAATAATAATAACCGCGCTAACGTCATCTTGCGCATAAGCGGCGCGGTCACGATGTTTCCGAAAAGGGCGGCGGCCGAAGTGACGGCAAAGCTTAAAGAACCTTCTGAATTTGTTAACTTAAAAAAATTCATTAAATCGGCGAATAGGGGGCCCCGAATATTATCTGCTAAACCCAGTACAAACATACTTAAGCAAGCAAATAACAAGGCGTATTTATAGCGTTCAATTTTAATTAACAAATGTTTACACCTTTAACGTTTCTGATGTAAGCCTAACGCGTCTTTTAAAATTTTAAAAGTGTTTAAAATTTTACGTCGATCCACTTCTTTTTTGGCTGAAAAATCAATCAATGGCCTGAGCCTTTTGCTAAAGAAGCACGGAAAGCTAGCCAAATCTTTCTCGACTGGCTTATGTCCCTCAAATAGCAAAAATACGAATGAATTTTTCACTAAGTCTTCTTCATCGTAACAACTGTAAACGATACGGGCCGCTCTAGAATTGAATTTGGTCAGTTGCTCTTGCGCTGATTCTTGGGCGTACTTACGCGCAAAAACCTTAAAACGCGGGTACGCTTCAAGAATCTCAGTGGTTGAAAATGTCCAATTACGGTCTTTATCATAGACGGCAAAAATGGCCTCAATAAAATGAAGCATAATCGACATCGGTCGTAAGTCACCGGTTTCAATCTGAACGCCCTTGTACTTATCATCATTTCTAGTTAAATCCATAAGCGCCAAATAGAATTCTTTAAAATCTACTTCATTTAAGCGTTCCATGTACCCGGCCAGCCAAGACAAGTTTGAAAAATAATACTTAGCATTTTTTCGTAACTCTTTTAAGGCACACTCTTCATTATTCCAAGGATTTCCGAAGGCATCAATTTCTTTTAAATTACAACCGGCGGCCGCGAAGCCACCGCGAATTTCTTTTAAAGTCTGACTGCCGGATACGATTATATTAATATATTGAACGGTTTCTAGGTAATTCAGTTTGCCATCGCCATCACCCGCGTAAGTTAATAAATCGGCCTGTTTAAAACTTTCCGACCCAGAGTTTATAGAACGTGGGTCAAGAAAGCGGGCCTCGTCACCGAAGCGTTTAAATTCTGCATACCATTGAACTAAACTTTCTTCGGTTAAGTAAGCCTGGCTTACTTCTTTGCTATTGGCGCCGGCCGGATTTTCTTTCGAGATTGGAGTGATTCCCCAGCCAATCATCAGTTCTCGCGCTAGCATTTTGCCGTAGAATCCGCGCGCTAAATCTTCCCAGCTTTGATCCCAAATTTCTTGATTAGCAGCGATGACCATTTTTTTAAAGCGGTAAACCACGGGTCTAGCTTGCAAGAATTCAAACCGGAGCTCATCAAAAGCCCGTAATATTTTATTTTGATCTTTATGATCAAAACCTTTTAATAAATTAGCTTCTTTGCTTGGATCAAAAGCCTTAATTTGGTTTTGCGCACCAACAATTGAAATGCGAATTGCCCCGTCCGTAATGTTATCAATAAATTTCATATAAAGCTTGTAGATCGCGACTTCACGTCGAACATTTACAAAGTGAAAATGCGTTAATTCACTTAATTTATTTACATCGCCCGTGCGGCCCGAATCAAACGCTCGCATCACAATCAATTTATAAAAATCAACTAAAGTTTCACCTTTTACTTTTACGGATAAAACGCCCTGATTTGCAATTTCAAAGACCAACGGGTCAAATGTGTCTAACGCAATTGTTTTTTTGCTTTTATACTGAACCGAGTTTTCAAGCAAATTCAGCCAGCTTTCTAAATAATCAATTGAATCGGTCATGGCGGCCGGGGTTGAGATACCAAATTTTACCGAGCCTTGTATTTGCAACGCGTATAATCTTAACACTTCCGTTAAATTATCGACAAATAGGCTGAAATCTTCATCGCTCTGTACCGCGACTTTGCCGATCAGCAAATTTCTAACCTTAGTGGCTAAATCTAAAAATTCGTTCTTATCACTGTCGACCACTTTAAGGTGCACTAACAAACGTTTGAAATCTTCAAATTGATAGTTTGAACGTGCGAACCGGGTCAATTTTAACATATTTTTTAAAGAAACGTTTAGTTGCGAAAAAGCTACGCGAAGATAGTCTTTCGCAAAAACGTTGGCTGTTTTCACATCTTTTTTAAAATTAAAAACTTTCGCGTATGGCAACAGGGCTTTTACTTCGGGTTTAAGGGCCACTAGAAAAGCGCGTAATTGCGCTATCTCTAACTTCGTAATTTTTTGCGCACTGCCGCCTAGGATCGCGGTCTTAATAAGAACTAAGTCATTAGCCGCTTCACGTGAAATATCCGCATCCGACAAAAACTTCGTGAAAATTTCAAAAATTTCGTCCGTCGTGAATGCATCGGCTTCAGCTCGCCCTTCAACCCGAGTTTGAAACTCGTTAAGCGTGCTGTCCAAACATGTAAAAGTGTCATCTATTTCAGTTAACGTCGCTTCAGATCTTAAAAATGTTTTAAACTGGGTTGATACCGACTTGAGGCAGCTGATTGATTCTTTTTTCAATTCAACGGTATCTTTTTTTACGGGCTTACCGCGTAAGAAATCAGTACATGAAATTAAAGTTAAACTGAGTCCAATCGCCAGAACTGACTTCATTTGCTTAGATATCATAACCCGCTCCAATCCACATTTGATCTACATTTCGGTAAGAACCCATATTCGAAGTTGTTTGCTCGGCCGTCTCAATCAGAATAATATCGGCCCAAAAAGACCACGGACTTTTTGTTAATATTTTATTTTTAATACGCAGCTCGGTGAATTCGTCTTTTGTGCTTTGCCGCAGCTGGACCGTGCTATCGATTAGCATCTTTTTAAAATAAATATCGCGGTACCCCACTTGATACTGAATCGCCTGTCTAAATAAAAAACGTTGCGTGGGTGAGACGCTAAAATTTGTGACGTCGGGGCCGGTCTGCTTTACTTCGCCGCCGGTTGTGTCTAAATACGATAATGAAAATGTGAAAGGTCTGTAGCGGTAAACTAACTTTGGACCCCAGCTTAAACTATCGGTAAATACCGGAGAATTGTATCCCGCATCAAATGTGGGAGTTTGCGGTTTCGTTAAAAGGGCTGCGACTTGTACCAGGCCCCACTCTTCGCGGTAACCTAGATCAGCCGAGAAAATATTTTCATAATAAGTTTTAGGAACCACATCAATGCGCACATCCGTAATAACGTGCGTGGCCTTATAACCTAATGCCAGTTGATGAGACGGCTTGTAAGCCCCTGCAATGTTAGTGAAGAAACCGTTTCTGTCACCCACTCGAATTTGCGCGGCATAAACTTGTTGAAAAACTACGTCGCTGGTTTCAGGTTTATGAATTTCATAATTAAGTGGAAACAGCTGACCTTGAATTGACACATTTTTAGGTGGATTTGGAAACCACGGGTTGCTACTTTGAAAGCGACCCTCTTTAAGCTCATAACCGGGCCCCTGATCAGGAACAAAAACCGGTGAAGCAAACAAAGACAGTCCCCAAATCGAAATATTTTTTTCCCATAAAAGACCGGTCAGGCCTTGGTTTTCGGGACTAAGGGGACTCCACCGAAATTGGGGCTGGTAAAATCCTAAGTTCCAGTCGGAATCAAGCGAAGACCAATTATACAATTTTCGGCCTAAGTGCAATGATGATTCGTAATCGATTTTGAACGTAAAATAAATTTCACGGATATCTAAATAACTTAATAACGAATTTCCGAGTGCATACACGCCGGTTAGATTAAGCATAAATAATTCGGGTTTTTTCGGATCTGATAAAAGCGTTGCGCCCATAAATGTGTAATTTTTTTTGTCGGTGGTTTCGTAATCAGCACTAATAAATGAAAGATTATCTACACGTAAAACGGTCTTCATCTCAGAATGAGACACCGAACAAAACGCTAAGATGATTAAAACGAAAACAGATTTGGTAATCTTCATACAATGAATCCATACAAGCCCTATGCCTTAGAAAAAGCACGGTAGCGGCTCTATTTGATTTAATAGACATTTAGGGGCCTAGAGAAGGCAATCTGGTGCTAAACCTAGACACTTGCCAGATTTTGTAAATATCATGTTAAATATGAAAGTTCTGGTCATTCGATTTTCTAGCATTGGCGACCTTACCCAAGCACTCAGTATTCCAAGTCTGATAAAGACTTATAAGCCTGAGGCCGAAATTCATTTTGTTACGCGCCAAGATTTATCAATGCTAACTAAAAATAACCCAAACATTGATCGCGTGTGGACCCTTGATCGGCATAATGGCATTCGCGGATTACTTAAATTAATTTCTGAACTTCGCAAAGAAAACTTCACGCATCTTTACGATGCCCATAATAATTTACGTTCGCTGATCATGCGAACTTTACTTTTCGTTCCGAAGACCGTGGTTAGACCGATGATGCGAATTAAAAGATTCTTACTGATTCGGTTTCATAAAAATTTATTTGAAAAACCATTTTCGGGCCAGCGTGACTTGTTAAAACCGCTTGAAAAATGGGGCTTTAAATTTTTTCTTCCGCCAGCGCCGCAACTTTTTTTGTCAACGGGCGCGCGTAACTACGCTGAAAATATTTTGAACCAGCACCAAATTAAAAATCCAATTGTTTTAGCGCCTTCTGCCTCTTTTGCTCTTAAACGCTGGCCGCTTGAATACTGGCACGAATTAATTAGAAAATTTCCCGACCAAAAATTTATCGTTTTAGCTGGCCCCAGTGACACCTTTACCGCCGAACTTTCAATTTATCCGAACGTACTTGACCTGACCGGAAAAACAGATTTAGACCAATCGGCGGCGATAATTGAAAAGGCCATTTTAGTTATCAGTAACGACACCGGGCTACTGCATTTTGCCGAGCAATTGGGCCGCCCGGCCATCGCTTTTATGGGGCCGGCACCCTTTGGTTTTCCGTCACGCCCCTCGACCCAAATATTAGAACGACCGTTGTACTGTCGCCCGTGCAGCAAACACGGCCAAGGCCCGTGTATAAATCCAAATTTTCACGAATGTTTACGGTCTATTTCTCCCGATGAAGTGGCGGCAAAAGTGCTTGTACAAATTAAACTAATTAATGTAGCGAATTTACCTCTGTGATTTTCATTTATCGCTTTTTTTATTTTATTTTAAAAATTATTATAACTACACTTAGGCCCCTATTACCGGAAAAATTAAATGCGTGGGTGCACTTGAGAAATCGTGCTTGCGAGTCTCTGCCCGTCGGTCCTAAAAGTTTTTGGTTTCATGCGGCCAGTGGAGAAATCGAATATGTTAAATCAATTATTTTACGCTTGCGAAAAGATTATCCGAGCTGCCGAATCATTGTAACGTACTCATCGCCTTCGGCCGAAAAACTATTTACGAACGTTGTTTCGGCCGTTGATTTTTTTATTCCCATCCCCTGGGATCAGCCGACGGCTTTGCATGCACTTATCAAAAAAATAAGTCCACAAATTCTCATTATTTCCCGCACTGACTTTTGGCCCGAAATGATTTATCAAGCCCAAATCAAAAGCATTCCGATTGCCATTGTTTCCTACTACGCAGCATTAACAACAATCAAATCCGTTTTGTATCGATGGTTATTAAAATCGGTTCGTTATATTTCGTGCGTAGATCAAGGCCAGGCCAACGAATTAAAAATTCTTTTGCCGCAAGTTGATTTGATTCACGCTGATGGCGATACACGTTTCGACCAGGTTTTTTGGCGCCTGGCACAGCCCTCAGGCGTGAAAATTACCTCTTCATCGCCGCTGTTTGTTTGTGGATCAACCTGGAAAGAAGATGAATTTCATTTACAGGCTATTTATTCGCAAATTAGAAAAATGAATTTCCGAATTGTCTTAAGTCCGCATGAAGTGGCAACCGAAAACATTCAGCGCCTAGCACAATATTTAGAAACGCGCGCTTTTACCTATACGCTTTTATCTTCTTATATGCAGACGAATCATGAATTAACGACCGATTTTCTAATTGTCGATCGAATTGGCTACTTAGCTGATATTTATCGTTACGCCGAGATTGCATTTGTCGGGGGTTCTTTTAAAGATAAAGTTCACTCGGTGATGGAACCACTTTGCAGTGGACTGCCCGTAATTGTGGGCCCCCATTTTCATAATAATCCTGAAGCTAATAAATATCAAAATGCCCTGGCCCCAAGGCTTATTTACCGCGCGCAAAATTCCGAAGACATTCTTGAAGCATTTGAAAAAATTAAAGCTGAAAAGCAAGGTTTGAAAGAAAAGATAATTGCGATCGTATCCGAAAATAAAAATTCAACCGAAAAAATTGTCCACACACTTATAAACAACGTTCTAAAAAAAGCAAATTTCTAATTCCGTACCACGACATTTTTTCACCATCAACGACAACGCCCTTAAAGCCTTCCGCAATTAACTTTTTATAGTCCTTTTCAAACGGAAAGGGTTCAGAGGAAAAAAGGCAGAAACTTTTCTTTAGTTCTGATTCATCTACTTCGGGGTAAAGTTCAGTGCGGGTCACGATCAACCCGCCCCGTTTCAAGCTATCGGCAATAAAAGTTTTTTGGCCTATCACCATCCAAGGTTTTCGCCAAATGACGTAGTCGATCTTCTTAACTGGTTCTGTCGGCCATTCACCTTGCAATGTGATTTCGCGTCGAAACCTCAGCGGATCGCTGTTTGGTAGCTGGCGATAGCGGGTCGCCCAGTCACCCATTTGCGGTTGATTTAAGACCGCGCCCAGTTTTGCTAAAAAGACCGCTGCAGACATTCCGTCGGTTACGTTTGAAATTAGCAACGGAATTTTTGCAAGTTGCAGTTGTTCCGCCATTGCAAATGTATTTTCTTGTTCGTCTAAAATTACAAAATCGGGCTTCAGTTCTAACACCTTCGCGATATTTAAATTCTTTGTACCACCAACGCTCGGAATACGGGCAACGGCGTTTGCCGGATGAATACAAAACCGGGTGCGACCCACCACACAAACGCCCGCTTCAATCAGCGTTTCGGTCCACGACGGAACTAAGCTAATAACTCGAAACCCTTTAAAGCTCATCAACCAATCGTGTCAAAAGACTGTTAGTTGAGTCAACCTTCACGGTCGAGTAAGCTCGACAAATATAACGGTCGAGTAAGTTCGACGAATAGAGCAGTCGAGTAAGCTGCTTTAAAATAAAAGGAATTCGCATGTCAGCATTTTTGCCAATCCGTCAAAAACCCACGCCTTACGCTTTTAAAAAAGGCGATTTACTTGTCTTGTTCGGCGAACTTTTTAGTCGCGGGTATGCGAACGGTTTAGTGGAAGAAGCTGAAAAATGTGGAATGACCATCGTGCGCGCAACCGTAGGACGACGTGATGAGAACGGGCAACTTCGGGCTTTAACCAATGAAGAGGCTGAAACAATTCCAAAACCTTTTATCAACGTGCCGTTAGAGGCGGGCTTCGATCTTGAGCCCGATCAAACGGGTGTATCGCCGGCCGAGCATTTAAAAAGTATAAAATTAAGCGAATGGCAAACCGCCAAAATTCCGATTGAAAATCTTGAAGCCAGTCGAAAAAAAGGCCGGGAAAGATTCAAAACTCAAACCCAAAACTTTTTAAAAGAGTTAGACAAATATGTAAAACCTGGTCATCACGTTCACTTCGCCCACCTGATGGCCGGTGGCGTGCCAAGATGCAAAATAGTAATGCCCGTGATGAACCGAGTTTTTAAAGGTTTAGGCGATCGCTTTATTCCGTCAGAAACTTTTTGGACCAGCGGTTTAGGAAAAGTTTTAGAGCTTAACTTTCACGAAGTAACGGCCGAAACTTTTAATATCTTAGTTACTGAATCAACGCCGCTGCGCGAACGCATTCAACGCGATGGTGGACATGTTAGCTACGTAGCCTATGGCTACCACGGAACCGAGACGATGGTTAACGATAAACTTCGCTGGCAAGGTTATGGCCCGTACATTCAAGCCTGGGCAAAGTTAGCTCTTGAAGACTACTCCATACATTGGTCAAAAAAAGGCGTGGCGAGTTGCGTATACAACTGCCCCGAAATTTTAACGAATTCAAGTTCGCTGTTTCAGGGTTTAGAAATTGCCGTGTATAATTTAATTCGCAGTTTCAAAAAAGATTTTCCTAGCCACCCACTTACCAAAGAAATTATGACTGAAGCGCAGTCCGTTCTTAAAGAGGGCGTTGAGCTAAACGATGTTTTTAAATTAGTTGATCAATTATTTAACGCGCCAGAAACAAAACAGATGAGCAGCTTTGATTTATGGCCTCAGCATTCCACCAAAGAACAATTGGCCATGACTTTAGGTATTTCAGATCAAATTATTGCGCTTCACAAAGATGAAAAAAAATTAATGACCGCGCACTTAAGCGAGCTAATTTTTCGCGCCTGCGGGTACATCATGCTTCATGATGGCTACAAACCACAATTTCCCGTCGCGTGGATTGGCCACGACGTGGTCGTACAAAGTTTGGTTTAACGTGTCAGTTAAGATCGCGATCACCGGTGGACCTTCTGGCGGAAAAACCACGCTCATTGAAGCGCTCAAAATAGAATTTGGAGTTAAAGTTAAAATCGTGCCCGAGGCCGCGTCGATTTTATACAAGGGCGGCTTTCCCCGCGTGAAAAGTTACGATGGCTATTACCATGCGCAAAAAGCCATTTTTTTTACCCAACGCGAGTTAGAAGAGCTCAGAGCTAAAACCCATCCCGAAGCGTTAATCGTTTGCGATCGCGGCTCACTTGATTCGCTAGCGTACTGGCCAGACACCGAAGAACATTTCTATAAAACGCTAGAAACTGATCGTAAAACCGAATTGGCGCGCTATGACTGGATTATCCACCTAGATACGGCCACCGAGCCCGATTACGACGCCACGAATGAAATTCGCACCGAGAATTTTTCAGAAGCTTTACTGCTTAACGATAAAATAAAAAAAAGTTGGGAAGGCCACCCGCAAAGAATTATCATCACGGCCGAAAGCGATTTCTTCGGTAAAATGAAAAAAGCCACCAACGTCATTGATGCGATTTTAAATAAAAGACCTCACCAAGATATTATGAGTATTACTTAGAAACCCAAACGTAATCGGCCCGCGGCCCCTCTTCAATCGAAGGTTGAAGTTCTTTTTGCAAATCAACATCCGTCAAGTCTTCGGCCCAAATTTGTGAAACACTTCGCACCGGAACCATTATGTTACGAGCGTGAATACGGTAAGCTAACCCGCCGCCATATTGCACGTGAAATTCTCCCACGATAATTACCAGCACTTGTTCGGGATGGGCTTCGATGAACTTCACGGCTTGATAAGCCATCGTATCATCCCACGCTGACTGGGCGGCAAAACAACGCTCTAGACTTGGACAGTGCGCTCCGGCCGCTGCGGCAAATCGAGCTTTATAAGAATCGCGTCCGAGTGTAAAATTCGGCGGCAACAGTGCGCGCTCGTCATCGGTTAAACTCTCTAGCCCTTGCTTTGAAATCTTTGAACTAATTGTTCGTGGTAAATTCAAAGCCAGCGAGAATTCACCTTGTAGTATGTTGGGAAAATTAATTTGATCGCGGTAAAAATCAAACGGAATACTATTCCATTTCACGATTTCTAAAAAGCTAGTCTCGGCAAGCTCACCCGACCGGTATTGGTCCAAAAACATTTGATCTGGATAATTTAAAAACTCTAACCCCACTGATACTTTCAAACCCTTCGCTTTCAAGGCCTTCAAAATTTCCAGATGTTGATTTTGGTGAGCCTGAAGGCCGTGGCTTTCGCCTAACAGCACGATGGTGGCCGGAATGACAGATTCAACCAGTGAAGCTAGATTTGTTTCCTGCAGCGAGTTTCCCTCGTAAATTTGGGCTTTTAGGGTCAAAACGGTGGCGAGTGTTGTAATAAATAGCAAAATGGCTTGGTAACGCATATGTTCTCCCGGACTTATGTATATTCCATTGACTAGGCGCTATCAACTTACTTATATTCGTTCTTTCCATTATTTTACTAGAGGTGTCTCATGGCAAAAAAATCAGGTCGTATTATCGTAACTCTTGAATGCACAGAAGCTAAGGCTGCTGGCAAACCCGTTTCTCGTTACACGACGACAAAAAATAAAACTAAAACTCCGGGTCGTCTTGAAAAAAAGAAGTACAACCCAAATATGCAGAAACACACAGTTCACCGCGAGACTAAATAGTTCGTCATGATTCTGACTGATAAAGAAATTTTGAATCATATGGAAAAAGGGCTCATCAAAGTGGAGCCCTTTCGTTTATCATGCCTAGGTACAAACTCTTACGATGTGCACTTGGGTAAAACACTGGCGACGTACGTGGCCGATGTTTTAGATGCAAAAGCTCACAATAAAATAAACACTTTTGAAATTCCGCCTGAAGGCTTTGTTCTCATGCCGACGGCGTTTTATCTTGGCGTTACTGAAGAATACACCGAGACGCTCGCGCACGTGCCTTTCTTAGAAGGTAAATCAAGTGTGGGCCGTTTAGGTATCGATATTCACGCGACCGCGGGTAAAGGTGACGTGGGTTTTTGCAATCACTGGACTTTAGAAATTTCGGTCAAGCAACCCGTGCGCGTTTATGCCGGCATGCCGATCGGTCAATTGATCTACTTTGAAACCAAGGGCGAGATCGAAAACATGTACAACAAAAAAACTAGTGCAAAGTACAATACCAAAACGACTCTTCCTGTTGAGTCGATGATGTTTAAAAATAAATTCTAATTATCGTTATAATATTAATAAAGGTTGAGGGATCGGCTTTACAATCGGTGGGGCTTTAGTTACCTCCGCGATGTAATTAAAAATTTTGCCTAAATCTAGGCGCGTACTTTCGATAATCCAATCTTTTTGATCGGCCTGATGAATAAACCCTAAGAACTTTAACAGTTCACTAAGACTAGTTTTTTTTGGCGGAGCCCCATTTTTTAATATGTAAATAAAGACGCCCGGAAGGTCATCTTCTTTGATTTTGTCGTAAGCTTTAACCGCATCTTTTAATGTGCTTTTAAACGCTGGAAACGCTTTCAAAGCTTCTTCTTTTTGTAACAAATTATCTCGGTTTAAATCGTAACGCGCGTAAATCATTTCTATGTATTGAATAACGTGAGGAAATAAATCGGCATCTTGAAACTGAATTGTTTTTTGCTCGTTTGGCACGTGCCCTACCGTCTTTAATAAACTGAGGTAGTGAGCACGCATTTGCGTGGCCTCTGGCAAGGGTTGAATATCGCGCATTTTAAGAAATTGTGGTAATCCTTCGAAGCTCTCGGTCTCCGCTAAGTACACGTCTAAGGCGCAGTCTTCAGAAATACTAGTATGAGATGAAATCTTCTCTGGCGCCCTTGGCAGACAAGCGCGTACAAGCTTTGTTTTTAAATCTTTGGCCCGGTTAATTCCAGAATAAATATGCAAAGCAAGCTGGTGTAATTCACTGAAGTTAGCTAAATTGTCGCCGTTGGATTCACTTAAAAATAAATTCGCTTCCCGAAACCTTGAAGTCACAAAAGAACTATTCGCGTCAACCAACTCAAGTTCAACCGCGATGGGTTCAAACTGATTAAAGGCGAACTGGGCTTCGTATAAAGTAACGCCAGAAAAATTTCGGGCGCGCTCTAGATCATCCGCATAACCGCGAATGAACAATCTAGCAAAGGCCCGAGCCGCGTTTGAGTAAAACAAATCACGATACGTATACTGGCCCGAATCGGCGGCCAATATCTTCAAGTAACCCTTTTCGGTAAAGTTGAGTGCAACCGCTTGGTTAATGAATTGCTGAAGTTCGTTCGCCGCGATAAATTCGCGCGGTGGGCCGCGATTCATGCGGCGGGTGATCTCGCTTGCAAGCGAGATTTTATCTTTAGTTAAGGAATCAATAAAAATTTGCGTAATCTGTTTTTGACCTTGCAACCAAATCTCTAATTCATTCGAGAATGTTTCTAGCGTAATTTTATTAAATCCATTTTGAGCTCGGTGGGCGGTCACGCGCTCATCTGGCGAATTAAGAATATGACTCCACATCGCGTTCAAAGCCTGCCTCAAATTTGCTTCGCTAAGACTAATGCTTAGTAATTTTTCTTTTTGCAACGTTAACACCAATTGACTAATTTCCGCGGTCGTAATTAGGTGGCCAGTTTTTTGAGAAAGTTCGACCAAGGCTGTTTGCTTTACTTTGGACCAAAGGAGAATAGACCCTTCGACAAAAGATAAATCTTTTAATTTATACGGGTCGATAAAAATTTGGTACTCGCGAAAGTGAACAAAGGCTGGGCCTAAAACACTTATCAGTAGTTGCACGTTTTCTTTCGTAATGTGCGTCGACGATTCGCCCGTTAAAGTCAGTTTGACCGAGGCTACGATGTTTAAAATTGAATCGAAATTTTCAGGAACCGTAAATTGCCCTTCTAATAATGATTCAGCTAAATGATTAGCTAAGGGTTTCAAATCTTTCAAATCATAAGCGGCCTCAACTAACGGGGCGATTTCGTTGAGTGACTGAGCAATGCGGGCTTCGGCCGTCTGAAATTGTTCATACGGTAATTCTGCCGCCGAGGTTCCGTTTATTTTTTTGAAATTTTGTAGGACCGTTAGCGTACTAGGAATTAACGCCGGAATTTTTTGGTTCAAAGTAGCGAAGTCAGCTCGTGACCAACCGTTTTGACCTAAATCACGCTGGCCTAATAGGGTGACCTTGATTGTGGCGATATCGTGCAATAAACCTTGGTTTACTTTAAAGGTCGGAAATATTTTTGTTAGTGGTAATATTAGTTCGTAAATTTCAGCATTCGATAATGCTTGGCTTGGTTTTTCGGCTAATAAATTTTCTAAAAGCCCTGACAGGTCTAACGCAAAATCTTTGTAGACATTATTTTTCTGATCTACCTGCGAGTCGCCGAGCGGTACTAAGAAATACTCATTTCGTAATACCTGCATGTAGCCTTCCGACAAGGCTAACGCTAGGCGATTCCACTGACGGCCTTGTAAAGCCGAGCCTGCGCCGATAAGGCGCAGTTTAAACTGTTCTATAAAGGGTCTAAATTCTTGCAGTCGTTCGATCGTTTTAACGTTGGTAGTGGTCAAATGGATCGTAGTTTTAACTAAATTAAATAAATGATCAAATTCATACGCACGGTCTGGGCTGGCTAACTGGCTTGCGAATTTTTGCGTGAAAGAATGAAATTTAACTTGAGCCGCTTTAAAATGGTTTTCTTTTTGTTTGGCATCTGCGGGCTGCAAGGCTGGTTCCCACTTTTGCAATAAAATTTTCATGTGGGGCGCTAAAGCAGACAATTCGGGCCGAATGGCGCCCACTAAATTTGATGCCAGCGCAATTTCATCTTTTGTAATCAGCTCATCTGTTCCGCCAAAAAGCGCGACTTTAAAAATCATCAACTCTTTTATTAGCTGAGGATCTGTCGTAAAGTTTTGGTTTTTTAGCAGATCACGTTTTATAATCAGAATAATTTCATCCGTCGTAAAAACATGCTTGGCCGAACCGCGTAATCCATCTTTGAAGGCTAGTAAAATATTTTGCAAACACTGCGCTGACGAATCAACCTGGGCTACGGTGGCCTCGCCTTTAAAAAATAATTTGAATTCACCTACTGACAGGTCAAGGCATTGAACGCCTTTTATTTTTGCGGTTGCATCAGCTTGTCTGGCTTTTTCGCCGCAACCTAAAACAAATAGGGTCGATGCTAATACCAAAATATTTTTAATAGACATAACCCACCCCCGCAAACAGGCGATCGTTAGCTTGATGTTCACTTAAAAAATTGCTGGGTGCATCTGGGTCCGGTTGACTTTCTAAACCCAGAAGATCAAAACCCGCCCGCAACCGCACGTAAGATTTTGTTTCGTAGTTAACTTCAGCCGATATTAACGAACCTTTAAATTTGCGATCATATGTCCACCGCACTTTCGCAAGCAACGGTTGCGAATTTATAAAGGCAACGTCAGTGGAAATTCCTAGTGTAATAGGATCGCGAAACTGGGTCCGCTCGGCCGCAAATGTAAAAAGACTTTCTTGGCCGTTGGCAGTCACGTCTTTAATTTCCCCACCTTGCACATGCGCAGCGGCTAAAGTGACTTCTAACCGCCGGTGGCCTGAAGTCTCTATTTTAGTACTAATGCAGGCACCATAAATTTGAATGGGTTGCAAGCTCTGCAATGTTTCATCGGCTGCGGCGTTGTTATTCATAGGCTGATCTTCGATATAAGACAACGTTGTTTGTAAAACGCCACGATCTAGGTTGATATCGAGTGAACGAACATCGCTGTAAGTAACAACCGGCGAAAGATTAACGTGCCCAGTGAAATCAGCAATGCCCGCATACGTTTCACGCGTTAGCGGAATTTCATTTAAAGGTTTATGCGCGTATGACGCCTGCACCCAAGGGCGTTCATTATCAGGACCGGCAATTAGACTTAACGTATACCCCTGATGACTGACGACATCTTTTTTTTCATAGTCACGAATATTATATTCGATTTTATTGCTTTGTCCGCCAACAAATTCAAACCGAGTTGGCGGCCGCTTGGCCCATCGATTGCCCGAAACCAACGAACCATTTTCTTCTCGCACTTGCGGAGTTTGATTTGGAAAAAAGTAAGGTTGCCATCCGATGCGAACCCCCAAGAACTCAGCACGCACTTGCGCTTGCAAACCAGCAAAACCTTGGTCGTGGTAACTGATAAAGTCCGTCGTCAAAAATGATTGGTACAATCCAAAGTGGTAGTATTCGTCCAAAAAATTTAATTTTTGTTTTTTAATTCCAATTGCTAAATAATTTTTTTCGTTTCCACCCATCGCTACATAAGCTTCCGGCATTGTACCGTACGTTGAGTGAGAGCTAGAAAAAGTCCCGACAATAATTTGGGCATCCGCAAAAAAGAATCCAGTTTTCCTAAATCCCAAACGGAATTCGGCCTGTCCTTGGGACTTGCGATCAATGTCTGATTCAGAACTGTAATTCAGCGACTGCACTAAAAATTCTAACCGCGGCGAAAGATCACTTGTTTGCGGTTTGGGTTTAACCGTTTGGACGGATGTAGTCATGTTGACTGATTGCGCTTGCGCCAGCTGCAACAGAAAAAAGCATGGCAAAAAAATTATAATTTGTAAGGGTTTTCTAAGCGCTAAAAAAGACATAAACCTAATGAATCGTGAAGCACTTTTTCAGTCAACGTAATGCAGCAGAATCACAATTTTTTGAAATAGATTTGTAATAAATACTAAATAGAAATCAAATAGAAAGGCCCAATGCGAAAGCTTTCAAAGGAGAGTGTTTATGGCTTCTTTACCAGAACTTAATAATTACATGAATCAGATGTGGACCGACTACATCAAGATGACACCATCGGCTGAAAAAATTTATAATTTATTTACTCAATCTGGCGAAAACGTATTGAATGATCATATTGCACTTCGCACTTTTAATCACCCCCAGCTAGGGATTCATTCGTTAGCGCAGCATTTTACTAAATATGGTTATAAGTACGCCGGCGAATATTTTTTTAAAGAAAAAAAATTATATGCACAACATTTTCAACATGCAAATCTTAATTTACCGAAGATTTTTATATCTGAATTAGAATTAGAAAAAATGTCGCCGTTCGTACAAGAAACACTAGCTCAGTGTGTTCACCAAGTTTCACCCGCGGCGATTCAAAA
Source organism: Bdellovibrio sp. (assembly GCA_014378765.1). Classification (GTDB taxonomy): domain Bacteria; phylum Bdellovibrionota; class Bdellovibrionia; order Bdellovibrionales; family Bdellovibrionaceae; genus Pseudobdellovibrio. The sequence goes on from JACMNA010000114.1 coordinate 54,248, forward strand.
TGAAAATTTTGTATTCAGCGGTCGGCACTGGACGACAAGCTATGCCACTTACCTGAAGCTTGCGCAAGAAAGTGAATATGCTTCTTGGGTTTATGCTTATGGTTTTAGGCCCAACCACTTCACCGTCAGCATCAATCACCTGAAAAATTTTACGGATATTCAGCGGCTGAACAGTTTTATAAAAACCAATGGCTTTACTCTCAACGCCTCAGGCGGCGAAGTTAAAGGCACGCCGCAAGAGTTACTGGAACAAAGTTCAACGATGGCCGGTGAAGTACCTTGCCAGTTTGGTGACGGCATTTATCCAATTCCGGGCTGTTATTATGAATTTGCCAAGAGGTACGCGATGACCAGCGGAGAACTTTACCATGGGTTCATTGCCAAGTCGGCCGACAAAATTTTTGAAAGTACAAATAAACAATCTTAATTCACGTACGTAGGTGGCCTTGATGACGATGAAAAATATCTTACCAATCTTTTTTTTACTTTTCACCATAAGCGAAACCGCCTTTGCGCAAAGAATTACGGTTAAAAAAACTAAAGGCCACAATGCGCTGATCGAAAGTTCAGTTCCTCTTGAAGAAGGTCAGGTCTACGAGCTGCAATCGGCTTCGGTTTCTGAGGCAGTTAATTATAAAACGATCGGCCTTAAATCACGCCAAAACTCTTGGATGATCGGCGGAAATTTTGTGACAATACGGGGCGAAGATTACCAAAAAAATGCGGGCGCTTTACACACTCGCTATGGTTGGAATTTTACTCAGCTTGAATTTGGATTAGCGGCCGAGATGAGCAGTCTTGATGTGGGCGCCGGGGCCACCACTGATTTTTTACTGGGCGGCTACTTCGATTATAATTTAGTTTCAAATCGTGATCCTAAGTCTTTTATTTACGGACCCTTCGTATTAGCAAGCTTTGGCTCGATTCAGTCGCCCTCATCGCGTGGTGGTGGCAGCACTTCGATTGTTGACATGAACTTGGGTGGCTTTGCAACGTGGTTTGTGGCGGGCGCTTCAGCCGCCCTGAGGCTTGAAGGTTATTACGATTACCAACAAATTAATTCAACCGTTAAACAAATTGCAGCCACGGGTTTTGGTACCCGCGGTTTTATCGTTTTTTACTTTTAATTGATTAGTTAAATTTAATTTAAAGAAATATCTCGTATTCGATTAAAGATTGAAAGCCGGGCGTGGTTGGATAATTGTCGTAGATATGGTCAAGCATATCAGAGCGCATTTTGTCGATGGCTCGAGCCTCACTTAACGTAAAATCGTGACCCAGAAAAACAAAAGATACAAGCCCTTGATCAGTAGCCACAAATCCCGTTAAATTCAATGCGGGGTTATCAAAGAGCCGTCCTGTCTTAAGTACAACCGAATTTTTGTACTCAGATACAGTTTCGAAAGTGCCATTTTTATCTGTGGTTGGATTTAGTAAAATGTGACCTAAATTTACCTGCGCTTTCGCCGTTAACTGACGTAAGTACGATAGAACGGTCAACATACCAAAGCAGCTGCCCAGATTATCCTGTCGTTGACCCGAAGTATGATCGGCCAGGCCAGAGCCCGTAAAAATAATCAAATCTTTTCGGTCTAATTTCAACTTGGCTTGCTGGAAACTGGCAAACGCCTTCGCCCCGCCTAATGATTCAAAAAGGGCATCGGCTAAATAATTATTCGAATTAACATTCATGTTCTTCAAATATTTATAAAGTGGCGCAGACTTAAGAACCTTGTGAATTGGGTATGAATTAACATTCATCTGACCCGAGTTTTTTATTACTATTTGCTCAACCGTGAAAGTTGAAGGCACAATCACACTTTTATTATTTTTAGCGGCCCAAGCCATTAATTTTTCGCGGGCCCTCACCGTACGCGTAGCCCAATTTTTAGAATTTAATATTAAATTAATATTATCTTTTGTTTCGTCACTTGTCACCGGAGTTGACTTCAGCTCGAGGTGCGGCTGACTAAGCACCGAAATATAAACTCGCGTAGTTTCATCTATCACCATTTGTCGAATACTTTTCACGCCTAAAGCATGTAGCTCAGATAAAAAATAAAGTAATTTTTCGATATTAATAATCGGATCATAATTTGTTTTTAAATAAGCATCAAATTGGCCGTCAGAACCAAGTACAGGCTTTAGATGCCATTCATTTTCAAAGCGATACTCGGCCCCTAAAACTTCGGCGGCCCAGGTTGTCGTTATTACTTTTGATAAAGAGGCCAAAGGCTCTAAGCTTGTATCGCGAAATCCGCTGTAGGTTTTTGAATCGTTATTCAGAATTTCACAGTAACTGACGCGCGCATCATTCTTAAAAAGTAGGGCTCTAGCCGCGACGCCATTTTCTGAATCTGGATGTGCGGGAAGCTGAATTTGCTGAGCCTCGGGCGAACTTGAACTAGCTGGCGCACAGCCCAAGAAAACGAACGATGATAAAATAAGTAAAGTCAGCATTTGCCATTTCATATTTGGCGTTATTATAAGCGACAGCCGCGAAATTAGAAAGATGGCGCCTTGAAACCTTTGACAAAAAGGTAATTTCTACAAAAAATAGCGACTATGTCAAATGCACGCGTTCCCTATGAATTTAAGGTCGCTCAAATTATTGATCACACTCCAGAAATTCGTGAACTTTATTTGCAGCTAGTGAATAAGCCTGAATTTACCTTCCGCGCGGGTCAATTCGTTATGCTGCACGTTCCGGTTAAAGATGCACCAAAACCGGCGCTGAGGGCTTACTCAATTGCTTCGACGGACGAGCAAAAAGATGGTTTTAAACTTATTTTTAAATTTGTGGAAACCGGAATCGCTAGCCGCTTCGTTTGGGACCTTAAAGGTGAAGAAATTTTAAATATGACCGGCCCCTTTGGTAAAGTTTTTTTTCAAGAACCTCCGACTGAACAGATACTATTTTTAAACACCGGTAGCGGCGTCTCACAACACTTTAGTTTTTTAGAGTCTAAAATGAAAACGCACTCACAAATCAAATATAAACTTTATTTTGGCGTACGCAAAGAAGCCGACATTTATTACGAATCAGAAATGAAACGCTTGCAAAAGCATTTACCAAACTTTAAATACCATTATGTTCTTAGCCGCGCGTCTGACGCTTGGGCTGGTAAGCGTGGCTACGTTCAGCACTGTTTGAAAGATACTGATTATAAGAATACTCCTACGACCTTTTATTTATGCGGCAACGGCGCGATGATAAAAGATGTAAAACACCAGCTAATTGCAGTTGATGGCATCGATAAGTCGCGCATCTGGGCCGAGGCCTTTGATTGAGATTGCGTCTGCAAACGTTCGCAAATACTTTCACGCCTTACCAGCGCGCTGTTGCCTTGTTAGTTTTTGCGGCTAGCATTTGGGGTATTTCATTCACGGCCATTCGCTGGGCACTCACAGATTTTACGACGACCCATTTAGTTTTTTGGCGTTTTCTGATTGCGTTGGTTGCCGGTGAATTACTGCAATTTTTGTTTCAACCTAAAGTTTACAAAAGATCAGGCCGTGATTTTCGGCTGGCGCTGTTTGCCGGAATTGCATTAGGTCTGTCAATTGTTTTGCAAACCCAAGGCTTGCAAACCACGACCGCTACGCAATCAAGCTTTATCACGTCACTTTACGTCGTGATGTTACCAATTGTTGCGGGGTTATTCTTTCGGCAACGAATTAAAGCACATCATATTTTTTTAGGCTTGATCGCATTTTCGGGAATGGCCCTACTTCTTAATCTGCACCAAACTGATTTTCAGTTTCATTTTGGCGATTTGCTGACCTTGGGCTGCGCGCTGGCTTCAACTTTTCATATTATCTACGTCGGCGCGGCGGCCAATCAAAGTACAAGTAATTTTAGATTTAATAACTTTCAAACCCTGTGGGCCCTTCTGATGGTAACCCCATTTATTGCCTATGAAATTTTTGTTAATGGGCTTCCGCTGTGGCCCCACGTTGTACATTTTAAATCTGTTTTAGGATTACTTATTCTTTCGCTTTTTGCGAGCCTGGTAGCTTTTTATTTACAAATTAAGGCACAAAAAGTTTTACCCAATACCACTTCAAGCTTGTTATGTTTGCTTGAAGCTCCCTACGCATTTATTTTTGCGGCGTTATTATTAGACGAATCTTTGAATGGCGTCCAACTTATTGGCGTCTTAGTGATTATGACTAGTTCGGTTGCGGCGGTTTACATAGATCGACCAAAAAATAGATAGCGCCAAAATGAAGGCACCGGTTAAAGCCGTAAACCATTCGGAAAAATGAAAAAATGGATCTAGCAGCATAAAGAAGGCCAAAACTCCTAAGGCGTAAAACGCGCCATGCTCGAGGTATTCAAATTGCGTAAGCGTTTCATTATCAACTAAATAAAGGGTTAAGCCCCGCACAAAAAAAGCTCCCACGCTTAAGCCGATCATTATGACAAAAATCTCATGCGAGATTGCAAATGCGCCAATAACGCCGTCGAAACTGAATGAAGCGTCTAGCACCTCTAAATATAAAAACATTCCGAAGCCGCTGCTTAACCATTTTATATTATCAATTTTAGGGCTCTCAAGCAAAACGTTCAACCCATGCACTAATAAAAATATAATAAGACCCCAAAGATAGGATACAAAAAATACTTTTCCATCGGCGTCGGATAAATTACGGTGGATGGCCATCAAAACAAAAAGGGCTACCAACAATTCAATACTTTTAAATGATGAAACTCTGGATATTGGTTTTTCTAAAAGCTTAATCCAGTGCACGGTTTTATCTTCATTCAGAAAAAAATGTAAGAAAACCATTAATAAGAAGGCGCCGCCGAAACTACTAACGGATAAGTGGGCCGATTGCATAAGCTTTGAGTACTGCTCGGGGCGCGTAAAAGCAGTCGAAAAAGATTCGAACAATGAAAGATTTCCAACAATCGCGACAATCAGCACGGGAAAGAGTAAACGCATGCCGAAAACGGCGATTAACATACCCCAAGTTAAAAATCTTTTTTTCCAAACCGGTGTCATTTTTTTTAAAACCGTCGCATTCACCACGGCATTATCAAATGATAAGGAAATTTCTAATAAACTTAATAATAAAACTGTTAGCACACTTTGTAAGACGATCGTCGTGTTGCCGTGTTGCGACCAGGACAACAGTCCGGCTGCGGCCAGACCAACGACAAGAGATAAAATTGGAAAATAAAAATATTTAAGCACGCGACTTAGTTTCACTGTTTTTTAAGTAAATTCAAATGAAATAAATTAAAGATGCACCATTCATAAGTCGATATCAGTCTAAGTAACAACTGACTTCAGACACGCTTATTATCAGCGGAGGATTTTTTATGGTGTTCAATAACTCAAAAAAAATAATTGCACTTGTTGCAAGCATTTTAATTTTCACCAACTGTCAAAAAACACAGTTCAGAAATATCGCCGCCGCGCCTGAGCAAACTCGACTGGCTGAGCCAACTCCGGCTCCAGTGCCAGTTGATCCGGCGCCCACCCCAGAGCCAGTTCCAGTGCCTGAGCCAACGCCCGTGCCTCCGGTTGTTGTTCCACCGCCAGTGGTTACACCACCGCCCGTGGTTGTTCCAACACCGGTAGTCACGCCGCAGCCTCCTCCGCCGGTGGTTATTCCGGCGCCAGTGCAAAAATCTGGCAAGTGCGCCAGCAATTCCTCAACTCAACTTTTATCGTGCCTGAAGTGCCAAGTTCCGATGAATCCGCCGCCGCCGCCGCAATTTTCCGAAAAAGGCCAAGCCCTTATTGATGTGATGGCCATTGGCTGCTCGATTCCAAATAAAAGTGCGCCTAAAGGTTATGTAGCACCTACAAAAGAACAATTAATTGCTCGCTTAAGTAAATTATCTCCGCAATTTTATCCAGATTCACAAATGAGCGATGCGCAAAAAAGTGTAATTGCTGGTTTACGAAATGATCCGAATTTGCAACGGAAAATGTTTGCCGGCCGCTGGTATCAACCGCCGTATTCAGATGCGTTTGAAACTTACTTTGGGGCCAGCGTTGCCGAACTAGTTTATCAAATTTGTTATCAAAGCCCTGATGCAAATTTTTCGCCTTACGACGGATCTCCGATTCATTCGCTTGATTACATGAATTGCATAAATACTGGATCTAATAATTGCGCCGAAAAAGCAGATTACGTGAAGGCCAATCTCTATCGTAAAGATTTAAGAAATTCGATGAAAGAATCTATTTTACGTCCGTACGTACCCCCTCCTGCAACTCCGGCTAAAAAATGTAACTGGGAAAGTTTCGAGGGAAATTACGATCAGGGCGCAGATGAAGTTTTAGCGCGCTGGTTAGTTTCTGGATTTAAAGTGGGAATGGAAATCGGTTCATTGGGTGGAAAATGTGAAATGGTCACAAGTTTACCAAGCGGTACCGCTGAACCACGCGGACACGTGAAGATGGCCGCATACATCTGTAAGTAATTTCTGTAATAATTAAAGATTCAGTAGAGGCCGCAAGAATCTTGCGGTTTCGCTTTTTTTAGCCAATATGATTTTTTCGGGCGTTCCGGTGGCGACAATGTGTCCACCAAAAATACCGCCATCAGGCCCCACATCCACAATGTGATCGGCCGTTTTAACCACCTCTAAGTTATGTTCGATGACTAAGACAGTGTTCCCTTGGTTCACAAGCTCTTGCAGCAGTTCAACTAATTTTCGAACGTCGTCAAAGTGTAAGCCGGTCGTTGGTTCATCTAAAATATACAAAGTTTTACCGGTGCTGCGTTTTGAAAGTTCTTTTGCTAATTTCACTCGCTGAGCCTCACCACCCGATAGGGTAGTTGATGATTGGCCGAGCGTCATGTAATCAAGGCCCACCTTCATCAAAGTTTCAAGCTTACGGTGAATTTGAATATGGTTTTTAAAAAAATCAAAAGCTTCGGCGACATTCATTTCTAAAACGTCAGCAATACTTTTTTCTTTGTATTTAACATTCAGGGTTTCGCGGTTGTAACGACGCCCCCCGCAGGTATCGCAGGTGACAAATACATCAGAAAGAAAGTGCATTTCCATTCTAATTTGACCGTGACCTAAACAGGTTTCACAGCGGCCGCCTTTCACATTAAAACTAAAGCGCCCCGGTTCAAACCCGCGAAGCTTAGCTTCAGATAAGGCCGCGTACAGATCACGAATCATTGGTAAAAGCCCAACGTACGTGGCCGGCGTCGAGCGCGGGGTTCGTCCGATTGGACGTTGATTTATATCGATAACTTTATCAATGTGCTCGATGCCTTCAATTTTTTTATAAGGCGAAGGCACGACATGCGCGCGATAAAATTCCTTCGCTAATATTTTATAAAGCGTATCTAAAATAAGCGTACTTTTACCACTGCCCGAAACGCCAGTTACGCACGTCAATGTTCCGAGCGGAATTTCTAGGTCAACATTCTGTAAGTTATTTCCGGTTGAGCCAAAAAGTTTTAATTTAAGGCCATTCCCTTTTCGGCGCGTTGTTGGAACGGGAATTCTCCGCTTGCCCGACAAATATTGCCCCGTCATCGAATTCTTATTTTTTTCAATTTCGGCCGGAGTTCCTACCGCTATTAATTCTCCACCGAGTTTGCCAGCGCGCGGGCCCAAATCTACGACGTAGTCGGCGTAACGAATGGTGTCTTCATCATGCTCGACTAGAATTATAGTGTTACCACGATCTTTGAGCTCGCCGATAATTTCCAGTAATCTATGATGGTCGCGCGGATGTAGCCCAATGCTGGGCTCGTCCATGACGTACATGCAACCAATTAGCGCCGACCCCACTTGGGTTGCAAGACGAATACGCTGCGCTTCACCACCCGACAAAGTGCGAGCGGTACGCGACAAAGATAAATACGAAGTGCCAACGCGTTTTAAAAATTCTAAGCGCGAAATTATTTGTTTAAGAATTTTATCAGAAATCATTTTATTTTTTGCATTCCAAGTAACCTGATTCAACCAATCAATGAGCTCAACGATCGACATATCAGATAACTGCGCAATATTCTTTTCACCAATTTTGATACTTAATGACTCTTGTTTAAGGCGGGCCCCGTGACACGTCGGACACGTCGATAAAATCATTTCTTCAGACTCTTCATCATCGCCGTCAGCTTCAGTAACGTTTTTTCCTTTATATAAGTACTTTACGTTTTCTAATTTGCGCCCGCCCACCTCTGAGTCGGTAAATTGCTCTTCTTCAACTAGATCGAGAGTTCCTAAGCCGTGGCACGTGTGGCACGCCCCGCGCGGATTATTAAAACTAAAAAGCCTGGGCTCTAATTCTGGAAACCCGAAGCCACAGATGGGACACGTCGAGTGCAAAGAATAATTAATGCGTTCGCCGTTGGCCATTTCTAAAATCAAGCGCCCGTTAGCTAAAGATAAAGCCGTGTTAATGCTTTCGCTTAAGCGATGCTTAATAGTGTCTTTTAAAATAAGTTGATCAACGACCAAATCAATATCGTGCGATTTTGTTTTCGCCAACCGCGTAGCTTTTTCAAGCTCAATGTACTGCCCGTCAACCTTAGCTTTTACAAAGCCTTTTTTCGCCCACTTCTGAAACTCCGCTAAGAATTCACCCTTTTTCGATTGCGCCATCGGCGCTAAAATTGAAAACTTCGTGCCCATTGATTTTTTAAAAATATCCTCAATAATTTGTTGAGGCGTTTGCGACGAAACCGGAATGTGATGTACCGGGCATTCGGGCACTCCCACCTTCGCAAATAACAAACGAAGGTAGTCGTAAATTTCAGTAATGGTGCCGACCGTCGAGCGTGGATTTAACCCGACCGACTTTTGATCAATCGCAATCGCGGGGCTTAAACCCGTGATTGAATCGACGTCAGGCTTTTTTAATTGCTCTAAAAAATTTCGGGCGTACGCCGATAAACTTTCAACGTAGCGGCGTTGCCCTTCGGCGTAGACGGTATCAAAGGCCAATGACGATTTGCCCGAGCCGCTTAAGCCCGTGAAGACCGTAATTTTATTGCGAGGAATGCGAATCGACACGTTTTTAAGGTTGTGCTCACGCGCGCCGCTAATAACAATTGAATCATTTAAATCAGCTTGCGGTTTTTTCGCCATAGGTCGGTATTATTTCAACTTAGTTTGCATCTGACAAGCAGGACATATCCCATAAAGTTCTAGGATATGGTTAGTCAATTTAAATCCAAAATATTCGGCCACTTGCTCTTGCAGCTTTTCAATTTTTTTATTTTCAAATTCACAAATTTTACCGCACTGAACGCAAGTTAAATGATCATGGTGCTGTTGGGTCGTAAGTTCGTAACGTGAAGATTGGCCCCCCATACGCACTTCGGTCACAAATTTCTTTTCGGCTAAATCACGCAAGA
>JACMNA010000115.1 GCA_014378765.1 Bdellovibrio sp.
AATCAAGCTGAAATAGTTGAAAAATAAAAATATAGAATTACAATTAAACAATTTCCATCATCATTTAGAAGGAATTTATGCAAAAGATTCACCGAATTTCAGCAAAAGCGATAGTTGTAAAAAATGATCGGATTTTACTAATTAAAAAATCTGACTCAAATGGCGACTACTTTATTTTGCCGGGCGGTGGGCAAGAGCATCAAGAAAACCTTCTTCAAACTATCATTAGGGAAGTAAAAGAAGAAACAGGTTTTTTAGTCAAGCCAGCGGAACTTTTATTTGTTAGAGATTATATCGGCGCCAATCATGAATTTGCGACTGAATCGAGCCACTTTCATCAAGTTGAGCTTTATTTTGAAGCTGTACTAGCTGAAGATGGTCATACTGATGCGCATTTGCCAGATAATGGACAAATAGGGGTAGAGTGGCTACCTTTAAGTGAGATAAAGAACAATCGAGTTTATCCACTTACTTTAAGAAACGAAATTCGAAATAGAAAGTCATCAAAGGTTTACGTCGGTGATGTAAACTAGTTATTTGCAATCTACAAGAAAGCTCAAATGAAAATTATCAAAGTTGAAGATCCTCAAGAAAAAAGTAAAATTTGTGAAAAGATTCTTCGTTCGTTGCCACTTTGGTTTGGAATTGAATCAGCGATTCTTGATTATATTCAAGATGTACAACGTATGGAAACTTGGGTAGCCTTCGAGTCTGAAGCTATTGGGTTCATCAGTCTTAATAAGCATAACAAATACACGGCCGAGATTCATGTGGTTGGCTTACTGCCAGAATACCACCGTCAAAGGGTGGGAAGTGATTTAGTAAAAGTGGCAGAAAAAAGTCTTCGTTCGCAAGACTTTAAATATCTTACCGTAAAAACATTAAGCGAAGCCCGCGCCGATGAAAATTACGAGAAAACTAGAAAGTTTTATTTAAAGTCAGGCTTCGTGCCGATAGAAGAATTCAAAACATTATGGGGCGAGCATAATCCGTGCTTAATGCTAATTAAAGACCTAGGCTTAACGGCTAATCATACTGCTGAAGAATCGATTAATAAAATTCATAATTTCTAGAATTTTTTTAGTGAACAAAAGTGGAATGAAGCTGAAACACTTTTACACACGGATTTCGCCGCCACGTGGCCACAATCTAAAGAAAAAATCATTGGTTCTAAAATTATATTAACGTTAACCAAAATTATTCATTCTTTTCCGGTTGTGAACAAGGTACTAATGACGGCGTGGATAGAAGCGGATACGGCGCAAAAGACTTTCGTGAATTCAATTTTTGAATTATCCGAACGTAAAATTTTAAGTATCGAAGAATATTGGGCCGAGCCATTTGCCGCCCACACCTTAGTTACCGGGGCGTTAATTTCGATCTGCTTCGCTATACGCAACTTCCTGGTTGCATAATGTCTTACTCGGAGATTTTGCGCGGAATGGTCTTGGTCGAAGCAAGCTTTAGTTAAGCTCCGTATGGAGCTTCAGGGCAAAGTTGCTGCTTAATGACTGAACTAAATAAGCTGGTTTTTCTTTGGAGCCGATTCGTACTATTTTTTTTACCTTTTAGGACGCGCGGGACCCGTCACAAAATACCTCAACGACGTTGCCTTGCACAACGCCCCCAGCCCATTTGCAACTAACCTTTTGTTTCGCGGGATACGATTTCATGAATTGCGCTAGCTTCTATTGAGTCTTATCTTTTGATTTAAGCTTCGCATTCATTTCAACGACTAAAGTTGCCGCGGCTTGGCTGTCTTTAGTGATGTGAATTGTAGCCGCATTGCCTTCCCGAGAAATTAAAGAAAAGTTATAAGGTTCTATTTTAGAGATATCGTTATGCTCGTTAACAGCTCCGCCAGAATCTTCAATTAAATACTGGCGCCAAGCGGATAGAGTGGCTAATAAACTTGTCGTGCTGTTTCCGGCATAGGCTAATTTAACTTGTTTTAAATTTGCATATTCAGCTAAGTCCGCCAATGTGATTTCATCATTGTTATTTTTAATAGCGCCACAAACATATTTGTGGCCCGTTTCGCCGGTGTTCTTTTTAATCTCTGATTGGGTGATACGACAGTCACCTTTAAGTGCACCACTGAACGTCAATTGTAACTTAGTTTTGTCTGAATCTGTAGTATCAGCTTTTACAGGTAATGTTTGGATTAGAATCGTTGATAAAAGCATTACAAGCATTATTTTTTTCATAAAATTATCTCCTGGTGATTCGATGTACCACACAAGTTACACTTCAGCCTTTACAAAGTAGAGGCTAATAAGTTTTACAAATTCTTGAAAAGCTGACTGTCAAATTTTTTGACATCTGTTCGTTTAGTTTTGGCTAATTAATGAGGGGCCCTAAGAAAATTCGCCTTCTCTACGTGGTCGCACAAGAGATTCAGTTTAGTTCGTCCGGCTGGCCAATAATATGCAAAACACTTTATAACTAACCTAGGAGATAACATGTATCGTTCAATTTTAATGGCAGTTCTGACTTTCGTTTCCCTTTCTAGCTTTGCGGCCCAAAATAAAGATTCAATCACGCCGTTTGCATGTATTGGAGCCGAAAGTGGGTTAGGCGTCGCTCGAGCCACTTATCAGTGTGTCAGCGCGCGCGGGCAACACTTTGTCTTAGCCATCGGCGGCCTTGAGTTATCGGCAATTTTGGCAGCAAATTTTTCTACGGGTTATGCCGTAGGACCAATCGAGCGTGGTATTTACGATTTGCGTTTAAAAGCAGGCGTTTATAAGGGCGTAGGCGGAACCGTTTTGTCTGGCGGTAACCTTAAACTTATTGGAGTTGGCGCTGGCCTTGGTGGACAAATTAATTTTGGCGTTCCCGCTGATTCTTTATTCGGTGGCCAATTAGTTATCGAATAGTAATTCAAAGCTCTTCCGCGAAAACTTTTTCGGTTATCTTCCAGAACTTGTCTTGCTTTCGGGCGATAACGAACGAAGGCAATCTAAATAGTTTTTGATACTTAATCGCTTCTTGTGGACTTGTAAATTCGACGGCCAATTCGGGCCGTCGTAAATGAGAGCGTAAAAAGTTAATGTTAAACTTTTTCACCGACGAGGGATTATTAAAAAAATGCGCCTCGCTGACGTATTCGCCGTTAAAATCATAGTATCTAATTTCTAAAAACGAATTTGCGTTTTTGTCTTTGCGCTCGTCGAAGGTGATTCGGTCGGGGGTTAAGACGTGGAAGTTTTTTGAAAGCTTGGCTTGTTTTAATTTCGCGTCGGCGTCGATTAGAACCGCCTTGCACTTTTCACAGTCTCGGGCGGTGATATCGTTTTCGCTGCCGCACTTGTGGCAAAGTTTAAAACGGAAACGAAAACCACACGGAATAATTTCTAATGTTTTTTCATCTTGAACGGCACCCCGGCATTTGCGGCCGAAGTGTTCGATCAGTACGCCGTCGTGATCGACGTAACCCCAGAAGTCGTTAACGTGTTCGCACTTAGGGCAGGGCACTTGTACGGGAACGGTGTCTTTAGCTGGGCGCTTATCGCTAATCTCTGGCGCATAAATGTCGTGGCCCATACCCGTGTAATCAAGAATGAAGCAATCTTTTTTATCTTCAGACAAACGCAAACCGCGGCCCACGATTTGTTGGTAAAGGCTATTTGATTCGGTCGGGCGTAAAATCGCGATCACATCAACGTGAGGAGCATCAAAACCAGTTGTCAAAACTGAAACGTTCACCAGGTATTTAAATTTTCTTTTTTTGAAGTCTGAAACAATCTCGTTACGATCGCTCATTTCGGTCTCGCCTAGTACGATTCGTGAATCGTGAGCGGGCAAGTAAGTTAAAATCTCTTCGGCGTGTTTTACGGTTGCACTAAATATCATTACGCCTTTGCGATTATACTTTTCGGTGATATCGACAATATTTTTTATGATAAACGGCGTCAGGCGCTTCTGACTTTTTAGAATATCTTCGACTTCGGCCGTGGTAAACATGCGGTCTTTCTCAAGAAGCTCCGAAAAATCGTAACACGTGACAGGAATATCAACTTTGACCGGAATTGTTAAATAGTTATATTTGATCATGTACCACAAAGGTAATTCATAAACACATTGCTTGAAAAATCTTTTTTTGTCGGTTTTAATTTCACCGGCTTGCGAGTATTCGTAAATCCATCCCAAGCCCAAGCGATACGGAGTTGCGGTTAAACCTAAAATACAAAGTGTAGGGTTACGCTCTTGAAGTTTTTTAATTACTTCTTGGTACTGAGTGGCCCCTTCTTCGGCCACGCGGTGGCACTCGTCGATTACTAGCAATGAAAAATTATTGAAAAATTCGTCCGGCGCGCGTGCGACCGATTGAACGCTACCGAAGATGGCTTTCTGATCACAATCTTTTTTGCCGAGACTGGCGGAAAAAATTCCGGCCTCTAACTTGTAGCTAATATATTTTTCGTAATTTTGTTCTACTAACTCTTTGACGTGGGCTAAAACTAAAACCCGTCCGCGGGCAATGCGGGCTAGTTCGGCGATGACTAAACTTTTACCGGCGCCGGTCGGTAAGACGATAACGGCGGGCTCACGTTTTTTTTGAAAAAACTTGATCGTGTTATCGACGGCTTGTTGTTGGTAATCTCTTAATTTATACACCTGAATATTTTATGATTCGGACGTGAAATGCACAAACGAAATATTTTTTATCGTATGCAAGCCTGCATATGGCGGCCTTCGTGACCCTGCCGAAATGCGGCCATTTGCTGGGCAGACCTACCGGGCGTGATCGATTCAGGACAGACCGAACCTTGTTTTTCAAGTTGTACGGCCCAAACGCCCGCCGCATCACCAGTTCATCGTTAACACTTCTGAAAATTAATCATCTGCCGAGTCGTCGTCTAAATCTTTATTTTGAACTTTTGCGGTTCTTTTCAGGCGAACGCCGGGTTTAGCAATAATTTCGATGTAAAAAGACTCGGCTTTTTCAATTACTATCTCGTCAATTTTTTTATTAATTTCGGCGACGTGAATCACTTCGGCTTTGTTTGAGTCAGCGCCGAATTTACAATCAAAATCCCAAAAGTCGACTCCGGGGGTAAGAGCTTTACGACGTTCGCGCGCAATGTATTTTTTAATATCATGCTTAACGGCTTCAACTTGGCGATCTGGTTTTTTATTAGGTACGGTCAGGCTAAATGACTTTTTCATAACGCATAGGTGTAGCTGGTTCTATTAGAAATGCAATATGTAGATACTTCAAAAAATTTTTCATGTTGAGGTCGTTACATAATAGTTGCTTCTTCTATCATAATTAGAAAAAATAAGACCATGTTAACCACGTTCAATAACTTTACTTCGGAGATAACCTTTTCAATCGCCTCTGAAAAAGATTTGATTGATGCCTTTCGTTTGCGCGATCAAAAAAAATTATTGTTGCCTGCCGGACTGATGTTTCCTCTGCGCATTCGTTCCTACTTTACTTGGAGTGAGCCTTCCGGGGTTTACACTTACCTAGTCTATAAAAATCCAAATTGGGATCTTCCGCGTGCCGTTGCTTTCAAGCGGTTTGACCGTACCGGCGAATCAACCGGGCGCCTATGTGGATGGTGCCACGCTTACGGATCATCCGATGAAGTGGGAATGTTATCGGTCGCGATGAATTCGAATACCAGCGCCACTTACATTTTGTGTCAGAACTTACGTTGCATTGAAAAAATTGAAGAGGCAGCCGCGCTTTCAGGGAAGCATCCCGAAAAATGGATCGACCAACTTTACCAACGCATTGGTTTATTTTTCGAGGGAATTCTTAATTACAAGCAAGAGTAAGCATGCGCCTTCAAAAGCCCGCTAATCAATTTGTCGC
>JACMNA010000116.1 GCA_014378765.1 Bdellovibrio sp.
ACACTTTGCTGAAACTATATGAAGCAATAAGCTGCAAATTCTAAAATATGCGCGCTCGACCAGACGGAAGTCTGGGTGTTTGCTGTACTTCTTATTTTTCTATTCTCCATCTAGGTTTTACCCGGCAGGACCGGTTTCGGCCCACTTTACTTTAAGAAAAAAAACTAATCCCGATGCCTGAGTCTCGCGATTAAAAAGTCGCTTTACTCATATAAAGGACACTTTAAAGATGAACTCATGGCTAAAAAAACTTCTGATGCTTTCGGCCTTGTTGCCATTACCAATACTTTTTCAAAATTTTCAAACATCTTCAGTTTCGGCCACCCCCGAAGGTTTTAGCGGAAAAAGTTATGTTGGTTATCAAGGTTGGTTCAACACTAGACAGCAGCTCCCACTCGGCGGACGAGAGGCCTCTCAAGCGTTCTTTGCGGTAAACGATCTTACCTTCAGCTTCTTTCTGATTTAGCATCACGTAATTTCTCGCGGTATTATAAGCCTTCCACCCGCGTATCACTCTCGTAAAGGGTCTCAGTTTCCAGACGCTAGGGGTATCGGTCACCCACAAACCCTCGTTTTTCATTCGCTGCGCGATCTGACCAGCCACGACTCTGAAGAAGTACTGGCCAAAACTTCGCCTCGATATACGGATGATGAGATGAATGTGGTCGCCGTTAATCGCGAGTTGATCTATTTTCACAAAGAACCTCTTTGCGTAGCGTTTTATCACCTGATTACAGATCGCAAAGCCAAGCGGTGACCGAAACCCTTTTTTGATTTTACGACGGTCTATTTTAAATACCAAATGCACCGGAGCTTTCGTGGTTAACGGCCGCGCTTTACGTCCACGCCGCTTGTTTCTTAAGACTCCCCCGTGTTGATCGCGAAATTTCCAGTGTACGTTTTCGAACTCTAATTGCTTGTGACCCATACCCACCGCCTCTTCCGCAAGAACCGAGAAGAAGTGCAAACATTAGGAGTGGATAGATGGTAATGTACGAACGAAATGGCTGAATACAAGTTGGCGCTCGGATTAGTCATTGATCGCGGTAACGCATAGATCAAATCACAGTGCTAAAGGCCAATTCGTTTTAAAAAGTCGTTTTTTGAGATCAGTTTGCCGCCGAAAGTTTCGCATACGGAGGTTACCATTTGGATGTCCATCCATTTGAAACCTTTTTCTTGGAGATGTAAAATAAGGTGAAATAAGGCAAGCTTTGATGCGTTCGACACTAGGTGGAACATGCTTTCGCAGCTAAAATATTTTTCGGACTGCACGCCGTAAATGCCGCCCACCAGCTTTCCATCTTGGTAAACTTCTACCGACAGCGCGCCTCCTTGTTGGTGTAAGTTGTAATATGCGCGTTCGATTGCCGGAGTTATCCAACTGCCTTTTTGGCCATTTCTTTTTTGAGCGCGACAACTTTTGATAACCGCTTTAAAGTTTTGGTTCACCGCGACTTCAAATTGCTCTAGTGTTTGCCGCATCCACTTTTGAAAACTTTTGGGCAAGTGTAATTCAGCAAAATCAATGACTCCTCGTTCGTCAGGGCAAAACCACAGCAGCGGATAGCCCTCGTGAGGCCAAGGAAAAATTCCGCGATTATAAGCGTGAGATAAAATTTCGGCATTCAACTTTCCACCCACGGCAATAATTCCATCCATTGTCGGCCTTCGCGGATCCGAAAAGAGATTGAAAAGTTCATCGTTCACGTGGGCCGATCGTTCGCCGCTCATTGCATTTTCCGTTTCTTTGCCCAGTGTCTGGTCGAATGAATCAGCCGCCTCATCACCAACAAGAGTTAAGCTAGATATATCTCTGCGAAAGCTTTTTTTGACTTTCGCATCGTTGTCGATCACTGGAACTAAGTGCACTATTTTCACCGCGAGACTCTCCCGATTTCAGACATAAATTTCGATAATCATAATTTACGTTGCTTCGATTCAAAAAGCCTACTGCGATAAATTTAATATGCAAACAAATTTCGGTAAGAAAGTAAAGCAAGCCACTTTACTGAAACTGTCCCGATCGCTATTATTCCTATTTTAAAGAAACACACACATCACAGGCTCCACAGTCTTCTTTCTTTTTAAGCCCAAAATAAAAATACACCTGTTGCAGCCGGCACTCTTTATTGTTTTGGATGTATCTTAACAACGACAAAAGTTTTTTCTGATGCTCTTTCTTTAGCACATTTTGATCTTCTAATTTAAAATTCTCGGGCGTCGGCGCTAGCACGGCTTTAAATCCAAAGGGTGTCACGGTCTCTTCTAAACAACCCCAACGGGTTAGAATTGAAACCGCCGCATTGACGCGGAAATCTTTTTTATTTTTAAAGACCATTTGCTCACGAAGATATTCGAAGCCCCCTTGCGAAACCACATCGGCGCGCGAGGCAATGAGGTCATAAACTTTCTCGATGAACTCAGGCTCGGGGTACGCCCAGTTCAAAAATTGCATTTGAATTGTTAAATCGTCCTCGTCATACAAGAAGTACCCGGTCGCGGGCAACCCATCGCGACCCGCCCGCCCTACTTCTTGGTAATAAGCTTCTATTGAGGCCGGAATTTCGTAATGGATCACCGCGCGGATGTTGGATTTATCAATTCCTAATCCAAATGCCGGGGTCGCTAAAATCCATGGAACTTTTCCTGAAATGAAATCATTTTGATTACGCCGTCGTTGATCGGGCGGCAGATCACCGTGATATTTTTGAAAATGCACTTTGTTTTTATAAAGAAAACGCGCCGCCGCCTCAAGAGTTTGAATTAAAGAAAAGTAAATAATTCCACTTTCATTCGCATGCGCCAAGATAAGTTCTAATAGCTTTTCATTTTTTTCACTGTCGCCGTAAGTCTCTAACACTCGCAAGCTTAAGTTCGGTCGCTCAAGGCCTCCTAAAATAAGGTCACTTGCTAAATTGAGCCCGAACTGTTTTGCAATATCGCCCTGCACATCGGGCGTGGCCGTCGCCGTTAAAGCTAATAGTGGCGGAGACCCTAAGCGTGACCGATACCCCTCAAGCTTTGAATAGTCGGGCCTAAAATCATGGCCCCACAAAGAAATGCAGTGAGCTTCATCGACGACAAATAATTTTACCCGGCGCGCCGCTAGACAGTTCCAAAACTCGGGTTTGCGAAATCTTTCGGGAGCCACAAAAACTAAGGTGTACTTCCCTTCACCAATCTGTCGCATGCGGCTTTCTTTTTGTTCGGCCGATAAAGAAGAATTAATAAAAGTGGCTTCGATTCCGTAAGCCAAGGCGTTTTTTGTCTGATCTTGCATCAAAGCAATCAGCGGTGACACCACTAAGACCATTTCATTGCCTTGGCATAAAGTTGCAGCAAATTGGTAAGTCAAAGATTTTCCTGCGCCGGTTGGCATTAATGCCAGCAACGATTCACGCGCAATAGTTTTCTCAATAATTTCTTTTTGGGGAAATCGAAATGATTGATATTTGAATTTTTCATGCAGATGTTTTTCAAGTGAATTCACATGAATCAGTGTGTCTGAACCAGCAAGCTTGTGTAAATAAAAAAGTGAAGATATTATTAAGGCCATGAAAAATAAAAACGTAATTTTAAATCTTTTTTTTGTTAGCCTAATTTCAACCTTGACGATCAGCGGATGCGCATCAAGCACCGATGCCGGCGCGGTGGGCGTCGATCGAAAACAGTTTTTAGCCGTACCCAGCGAGCAAGTGAATCAAATGGCATTGCAAAGTTATGATCAGGTAAAAAAAGAAGCCTCGGCAAAAAAAACTCTGGATGTGAATGCCGAGCAATTGCGACGGGTGACCGCCGTGTCGAAAAGACTCATCCCCCAAGTTCAGGTTTTTAGAAAAGATTCTTTGCAGTGGCCCTGGGAAGTGCACGTTATATCTAGCCCCGACGTGAATGCCTACTGTATGCCGGGCGGAAAAATCGCATTTTACTCGGGCATCATCGAAAAATTAAATATGACCGACGATGAAATTGCCGCCGTCATGGGCCACGAAATGGCGCACGCCTTACGCGAGCACGGACGCGAGCGCGTTTCAGAAGGTTTTGCTCAGCAAGGTTTGCTTATTTTAGGAGTAGCAACCGGAGTGATCAAAGAACAGTACGCTCAGTACGCTGCTTTAGGATCAACGTTTCTACTGACTCTGCCAAATAGCCGTCGCCAAGAATCAGAAGCCGATCACATCGGTATCGAATTGATGGCCCGGGCCGGTTACAACCCACGCTCAGCCGTAACCCTCTGGCAAAAAATGGGAGCCCAAGGTGGAGCAAAACCGCCGCAATTTATGAGCACTCACCCATCTGATTCGACCCGCATCGCCCAAATTCAAGAGTGGATTCCCCAAGTTGCTCCACTTTACGAGGCCGCCCAACGCTAAACACGCTGGGTAATAAATCAGTCTAGTTTTAGGTGCTAAACCGATTAGCACAGCAAATCAGTCTTTGCTCAGGCTGGCATTTAATGTTAAATCGAATATCTCAAGTAGATTTAAATTTTAATTTTGCTTAAAATTACACTTAAGTTGAATGAATGAACCCTAGAAAAAGGAATTGTTATGTCTAAGAATTGGGATATCCAGAAAGTTCGAAATATTGGTATTTCGGCACACATCGACTCAGGAAAAACGACTTTATCTGAGCGCATTTTATTTTACGGTGGAAAGATTCACGAAATCCATGAAGTAAAAGGAAAAGACGGCGTGGGTGCTACGATGGACTCGATGGATTTAGAAAGAGAAAAAGGAATCACCATCCAATCGGCCGCCACGCAAGTACACTGGAAAGATTATACAATTAACTTAATCGATACACCGGGACACGTTGATTTCACCGTTGAAGTTGAACGTTCACTTCGCGTTCTTGACGGCGCCATCCTAGTTCTTTGCGGCGTATCGGGCGTGCAGTCACAGTCAATCACGGTTGACCGTCAGATGAAGCGCTATTCTGTACCGCGCTTAGCATTCGTAAATAAATTAGATCGTCAGGGAGCAAATCCTATCCGCGTTAAAGATGCGCTAATTGAAAAACTACGTTTAAATGCATTTATGGCCAATTTACCAATTGGTCTTGAAGAAAAGCACTCAGGTATCGTTGATTTAATCACGATGAAGGCTTACGAAAATCAAGGCGAAGACGGCGAGAAAATCGTTGAAATTCCATTTCCAGAAGACATGCGTGCGCAAGCAAAAGAATATCGTCAAATTATGATTGGTAAATTAGCTGACGTTGACGATGTCGTTGGCGAAAAATTCTTAATGGAAGAAGAACCATCTGTTGAAGAATTACGCGCGGCTATGCGTAAAGGTGTTATTGCTTTAAAATTAGTTCCAGTATTTTGTGGATCTGCTTTTAAAAATAAAAACGTTCAGCATTTATTAGACGCCGTTACTTACTTCTTACCGAATCCAGCTGAAAAACAAGAGCACGGATTAGATTTAAATAAAAACGAAGAAAAATTTCCGTTGATTACTAATAACGACATGCCACTTGTTATGCTTGCATTTAAATTACAAGAGACCCAGTTCGGTCAACTGACTTACATGCGCGTTTATCAGGGCACCGTTAAAAAAGGTGATTTCATTATCAATCAAACGAACAAGAAATCATTGAAAGTACCACGTTTAGTTCGAATGCACTCGGCGAAAATGGAAGATATTGATGCATCTTACGCAGGTGATATCGTGGCCGTCTTCGGCGTGGATTGCGCTTCGGGCGACACTTTCTGTGACGACCGTATTAACGCGTCGATGCAGTCAATGCACGTACCTGATTCAGTTATCAGCTTAGCGATTGCGCCTAAAACGAAAGAAGCTTCGAACAATTTCACAAAAGCTTTACAAAAATTTCGTAAAGAAGATCCAACCTTCCGCGTTCATCGTGATGAAGAATCAAATGAAACAATTATTTCTGGAATGGGCGAGCTTCACTTAGAAATTTACGTCGAGCGTATGAAGCGTGAATTCGCGTGTGAAGTCACCGTGGGTCAACCACAAGTTGCTTACCGTGAAACCATCACGGCCGATGCAGAATACGATTACACTCACAAAAAGCAAACGGGTGGTTCGGGTCAGTTCGCGAAAATCTCGGGTGCTATCAGACCATTGCCCGCGCAAGAAGACGGAAAGACTTTCTTATTCAACAATAAAGTTGTGGGTGG
This sequence comes from Bdellovibrio sp., assembly GCA_014378765.1. Lineage (GTDB taxonomy): Bacteria > Bdellovibrionota > Bdellovibrionia > Bdellovibrionales > Bdellovibrionaceae > Pseudobdellovibrio. The sequence goes on from JACMNA010000116.1 coordinate 6,155, forward strand.
ACGTATTCCGAAAGAATTCATTCCGGCGGTTGAAGAGGGTTTCAATGAACAATGTGCAAAAGGCCCAATGATTGGTTTCCCGATCGTTGGCGTTGAAGTGGACTTAACGGACGGTTCTTACCATGACGTGGATTCTTCTTACATGGCCTTTAAGATTGCGGCGATGGCGGCAATGCGTGAAGTTTACCAAAAAGCACGCCCAGCGGTTCTTGAACCGATCATGAAGCTTGAAACAACTGTGCCCGAAGAATACCAAGGCCCAGCAACGGGTCAGATCAATCAACGTCGTGGAGTTATCACGGGAACAACTTCAATTGAAGGCAACTGTACCATCGAGGCCGAAGTGCCGTTAACAGAGATGTTTGGTTACTCGACTGATTTACGTTCGGCGACCAAAGGAAAAGGCGAATTCTCAATGGAATTTGCAAAGTACTCACAAGCGCCACGTAATATTCAAGACGCCTTAGCGAAAAAGTATGCTGAAAAGCGCGCCGCTGAGAATAAGTAATTAATAGTAGATATTTAGAAGTCTTTATTGAACCCAAGGCATAAAACCCTTGGGTTTTTTATTTTCGGTTGGTAGCATCAACTTTGTGAAACTGATTTTTTTGCTTACCCTATTATTTTACTTTGCAACTGCGCGGGCCTCGATGGCGCCGCGAATGTATTCAATTATGGCGCAAGTCAGTGGAACAATTAATCAAAACACCGATTTCAACCAAAGCCCCATTTACAATAATAAAGTCAGCCTAGAAGCCTTGTATCTAGTTCGTGATGGGCCAACCTTCGGCGGTCGTTATATCATTGAAGCGCGCAGTGAAATTGAGTCGACGGCGGGGCAAGCTTATGGGCCCATGGCCGGTTATTATTCCGAGCGTGGGTTTTTCTTTTTGTTTACTTACGATGTTTTTGCCAAACTTGGCCGATGGACAAACGGCGAAGGATTCGAAGTAGATTTAGGTTGGATTGAACACATTGGTCACCAAATTCACGTTGGGGCCAAGTACTCGTACCGCAATATGCGCTATAAAACCGATATATCTGATTCAACCGCTGAGAAAAAAGATATCCGCGAGTATTTTCCAAGCTTCGTTGTTAATTATCTTTTTTAGTTTTTGC
>JACMNA010000117.1 GCA_014378765.1 Bdellovibrio sp.
CAGAAGTTTTATCATAAAACTAGTCTTGAAGGTCATTTTAGGAGTAAATAAAAGCGGGTGAAGCTTCCGCAATATATTTAAGTGTGTCATAATTTAAAATATGAAACTAAAAATACTTTCTTATAATATTCACAAAGGTTTTGACTGGGGAAAAAGAAACTATTTTCTACAAGATATGAAAGACCTAATCACCTCTTCGCAAGCTGACATTGTTTTTCTGCAAGAAGTTGTTGGGCAAAGTGATAAATATAAAGAAAAAGGACTAATTGATACCCAATTTGAATTTTTAGCTGATTCAATTTGGGAGCATTATTCTTACGCACGCAATGCGCTTTATGACCATGGTCACCACGGAAATTTAATATTAAGTCGCTATCCAATTGAAAGTTGGGAAAATATTAACCTAACCACAAACGTGCTTGAAAAACGTGGCTTGTTAGTTTGTAAGATCAATATTCCGCATACCCATAAGAATATTTACGTGGCGTGCGTGCACTTAGACCTATTACAAAGGGGTCGGGTCATTCAGTACGAAATGATTAAAAAGAAAATTCAATCGTTAGAAATTGAAGACCATTTACCGCTAGTTGTGGCGGGTGACTTTAATGATTGGAATAAAAAGTGTACTACCGTTTTTGAAGGAGAACTGGGTATGCATGAAGCCTACAAAACAACGCACGGTCGATTTGCTAAAACTTTTCCGGCCGGTTTTCCGATGCTTACTTTAGATCGCATTTATTTACGTAATCTTGACGTGCTTGATTCTAAGATTTTACCAAAACCTAACACGAATCACTTTTCTGACCATTTGCCTCTATTCTGCGAGGTCGAGATTAATGAGGCATAATTTTTTTCGGCTGACCTCGGGCAACTCGGTAGAATTTTTTCTAGAGTGCCCCGGGTACTATGAAAAATATCTGCAGTTAATCGATAGCGCCCAAAAAACTCTGCACTTACAAACTTATATCTTCGAGCCCGATGGCTTTGGCAATGAAGTCCAAGCGGCTTTAATAAGGGCCGCCCAGCGGGGCGTTGCCGTCTTTTTGCTGGTTGATAGTGTAGGTTCCCGAAAGTTAACGTCCGAAGCTAGCCAAAAAATGATTAAAGCGGGCATTCATTTTTGCCGCTTTAATGGCCTACAAATTAAATGGCTTTACCAATGGGGGCGGCGGCTACATCACAAAATTTTGCTTATCGATCATCAAAAAGCTTTTGTGGGTGGAATTAATGTTATTTCGTCTTGCTACAATTCTAAAACGCTTAAGCCTCAACTTGATTTTGCGCTTTACTTAGAGGGGCCCGTTACCCTTGGCTTAACCCGCTATTGTCATTATGTTTTTCGAAAATCTTCGGCAAAAAAAATTAAATTTAAATCACCGTTAGCGACCGAATGTATAAATCACGTCCCCGGTATTGACCTTAAAATTTCCATCAACGATTGGGTGCTGAGGCGTTGGCAAATTACTCGACAGTATTCAACTTTAACAAAAATTGCCCAATCAGATATCACGATCGTTAACTCTTATTTTTTTCCGCGTAAAAAATTTATGCGACAGTTGGCGGCGGCATCAAAACGGGGCGTAAAAGTTCGACTAATTTTGCCGAAAATTTCTGACTGGCCAAGTTATATTTTAGCATCGCAGTATTTGTATGCTTATTTTCTAAAACACGGAATTGAAATCTACGAATGGAAAAATTCAATTCTTCACGGAAAATTGGCGACCATTGATAATACTTGGGCGACCGTTGGCTCTTTCAACTTGAATTATACCAGTTATCAACAAAATCTTGAGATGAATGTTAATATTTTATCTAAAGAAATAACCAGTACTATTAATCAAAGTATCGAACAGATTATTAACACGGGTTGCGATAAAATTAACGCCGAAGAATTTATTTTAAAACGTTCATTTGGTGTTAAATTAAAAAGATTTTTTTATTACGTGATAATGGCAATGCTCGCAAATTTCTCGGTAGGACTTATTTTTCAAGACGATGAAAGGGGTCGAAAACGCCGATTTTACAGTATCATAAGGGTTACCGCATCTGTCGTTTTATTCATTATCGGGGTCATTGGTGCTTTGGTACCCGTCATGCCGGGGCTGCCTTTTTTGTTGATTAGCTTCCTATTGCTTTACCGCCAGATTGTATTAAACAATCGCAATGTATAATTGGTAAATGAAACTTTTTACCTAACTAAATGTCTGAAATCTGTGCTACGAATTCGCCATGGAAAAGCTAACTTGTTACCTATGTCATAAGCCTAAGGCCACGCTTTATTGCGGTGCATGTACCGAAGCCATTTGTAAAGGCTGCGCGCAATTTCTTAACGATGATACATTTTCATTTCTAGCGCGCATTCCGGCTTCATTAAAACACACAACTTATTGCGAACCCTGCTTTCATAATACGGTTGAGCCTGAATTAGCTGCGTATAACCGAATTTTAGAGCGTGCTAAAAACATTATGGTATTTTCAAAAACTCAAAGCAAAGAAACCCGGTTAATTAAAAGAATTGAAGATCCAGTTAAGGTTATTGATTGTCCCGATCACGACGAGACGATTTTACGTTTGGCTTTTTTTGCGGCGCAGGCCAATTACAATGCAATTGTTGACGTTGAGCTTGTTTCAGAAAAAGTAAAAAACGGTTCTTATCAAACCTCTAAATGGGCAGGCGTGGCGATTCCCGCTCAGGTCAATGATGCAAAGTTGCTTAAAGACCGCTCCTCATGGAGCGACCCTAATTAGTTTAATTAGCGGTTAACCATGGGCGCATACGGATATGAGCTGTATTGCGAAGGCGTTAACATTTCGTAATGTAGATAATCTTCACATTTATTAAGGTAATCATTAGCAAGCTCAACTTGCTCAAGCTCATCAAGGCATTCGTTGATCAGCGGAAGCATTTCATTTTCTTCCTCCTGCAAATGGGTTTCAATAATTGTTGCTAGTACTTTCGCTTTAGCTTCAACTTCTTCTGAATAAGACATCAAAAAATCCATGTCTCTTAACTCGCTAGCCAATTGATAGGCGATGTTATGCTCATCTTGACCAACGGTCGCCTCTAACCTAGCTAGACGAACGTCTGACTCAATAAAGCTTTGGTAAAGCGTTTCTTCTTCTGCCTTCGAGTGCATATGCAAGATATGTAGAAATTGATATAAAAAAGACTGTTTCTCTTCTATTGTTGCGTCGTTATTAGTAAAAACGGCAATGCAATCTTTTAAATAGCTATGGTGTTTTTCAATTAGTTCAATTAACCCCGTTTTTTTTACTATATCTTTTTGAAAAGAATTTTTAAGTTCAAATAATATACTATTATTGCTGTTCATAAGATTCCCCCTCCATGTGTGTAACCCGACTAAGTTGCAAGATAGAAACCATTTTGGGAATTTTTACATTGGCTTTGACACCAGTTTGCGGGGTTATTTTCCCGATGCTGCCCCACTCTTTTCACATTTGTCTCAATGATTGGATTGGCATTTGCAAATTATAACTTTTGATAATTAACAACGACCGATAACAAAAGGATCCGTTATGATGCCTAGCACCCCTGTATTCAATGCAATATCGTCAAAAATATTAACAGTTCTTTTTGTAACTGGCCTAGGGGCTCAGGCCGCGGCAAACGATGTTAAAGAGTTTAAATCGACCACGGGCGTGACAGAAAGCTGCACGACCCTAGAGAAATTTTCGTTTGGAGATTATTCTAAACGCGATTTAGAAAAAGAAGGCGAATTTTGTTCGATCGATTTTAATAGTAGCGCGGTGGCCCTTTGCCCAAAGAATTGGAGCACCAGCGCTGCGGTCATGATTTATAAACTTCCGGCCAACATCAGTGCGCACGACTACGAAACAACTAAGTGCGGATCTAAAGAAGGCCATAAGACGCTTGCAAAGTTTAAGATGACGGTCAACGAGTCGGGCACAAGTGCGACAAATTCACAGGCGGCTTTGCTTTATTACCACTTTTCTAGAATTTTGCACACTTCAGTTAAGGTACCCGTTGCGGTTAAACGCACGATTGACCGACAAGATTTAGAAAATCGGGTTGTTAAACGGTCTCGTGGTTTAGGAAAAATGAATCCAGCGGCTTGGAGTTATTTGAACAAGTGGTTAACCGGGCCATTCAACGAAACTAATAAGCCTGATCTTTTTGAAAGTGCCAATGAAGTGCATGGCGTTTTATACCGCGATAAAGGAAACCGCTACGAAACTGAAATAAATGGAGTGCGCTCGGCCTGGGGCGTTCCGCAAAATGAAGATTTTCAAAAAACCGCGGCCTTCAGTGCGCTTCGCAGTTCATTGCCGCTGCTCGACGCCGTTAAAGATGGAATTCGCAAGGCCCAAGCAAACCCTAAGCTTGCGGCCGACCTGGCGGGAACTCCGTCTGATTACCAAATGATTTTATGGATGCGTGATTTGACGGATATAACCCTACTTGATTTTATTTTTTCACAACAAGATCGCGTAGGCAATATCGATTACGAATGGGAATGGGCCTATGTGCAAAACGGCGAAGTTCGAACACTTGAGGTCAGCGATAAAGAAGCAGATTTACCTAGAAAAAAAATGAAAAATTTTATTCCGCCAGCAAGCATCGCTATGTTTAAACCGCTACTGGTACAAAGAACTTGGATTGGTGACAATGATGCAGGCGGAAAAACTAGTTATGTGAATTATACTAAGAAAACAAATATGCTTCAAAACATCCGCCATTACAATTCTGGCTTATACAAACAACTTATGGCACTTAATTTAGATCTCAGTTCTAAAGGGCCCATCTTTTCATTTGTGGCGCAGAATTTCAAAGTAACCCCGCGCGAACTACAAATGTTTGTGACAAACGTTCAGGAAGCTTCCACTATATTGCAGGCAAACTGTGAAGCGGGTCAGCTTAAGTTTGATCTGTCGCCAAAAAAATTCTTATTGGGTCAAAGCACCGAAGAAGTCGTTGATTGCAAAAGTAATTAAAATTAGACTGGCCACTAACTATCAAAGTGAGTGGTCATGGAAGATAAAGATAAATCTAACTTAAGTTTCACGCGTTATCAAAAATTCGTTGTTGCGATGTTAGCCTTTTTGCAATTTACGATCATACTTGATTTTATGATTATGTCGCCACTCGGGGCCATAATGATGCCCGCACTGAAAATTTCGCCCGCACAATTCGGCGTGGTAGTTTCAGTTTACGCGTTTAGTGCAGGTATCTCTGGTTTACTTGCGGCCGGCTTTGCGGACCGTTACGATCGAAAAAAGCTTTTATTATTTTTTTACATCGGATTTTTACTTGGCACTTTGTTTTGTGCTTTGGCCCCAACTTACGAATTTCTTATTGCCGCCAGAATGGTAACCGGAATATTTGGTGGCGTGATCGGTTCGATTGTTTTCGCAATCACGACAGATTTATTTCCGTTAACAATGCGGGGGCGGGTTATGGGATTTGTGCAAACGGCTTTTGCCGCCAGCCAAATTTTAGGAATTCCCGCCGGACTTTATTTTTCTAATTTGTGGGGGTGGCACGCACCTTTTTTGATGATTGTCGCTGTCGGTGCCATCGCTGGAATAATAATTTTCTCATTCTTACAACCCATTAATGGGCATCTTAAATACAAGACTGACAAAAATCCATTTCATCATTTATGGACGACCGTTTCAAAGCCACGTTACTTATTTGCATTTGCAACTACCGCATTATTATCAACCGGCGGTTTCATGCTGATGCCGTTTGGCAGCGCCTTTACCGTTCATAACTTAGGAATCCACATCGAAAAACTACCGATGTTGTATTTAATTACCGGAATTTGCACGATTTTTGTGGGTCCATTAGTTGGCCGCGCCAGTGATAAATTTGGAAAATTAAAAACTTTCAACTTTGGGGCCCTGCTTTCGATAATTATGGTTTTTATATATACGGGTCTAGGTATTTCATCACTGTCGACTGCCGTAATAGTAAATACCATTTTATTCGTCGGAATATTTTCGCGAATGATTCCATCACAAGCGCTGATGTCGGCCATTCCAGATCCTTCAAGTCGCGGCGCTTTTATGGCGGTGAGTTCATCGCTTCAACAAATTTCGGGCGGCGTGGCTTCGGTTGTAGCGGGATTAATTGTGGCCGAAGAAGTTGGCGGAAGAATTTTGCACTTTGATATACTTGGATATATTGTCATCGGTACAATTGTAATCACGATGATCATGATGTATTCGATTAATCGTTTAATTCAAAGAGATACCAAAGTCTAATTATGCTCGATTCAACTCCTGTTGCAAAGAAGGCGCTCCCGTTAAAATTTTACCGACGTAAAACTGAAACCGTTGCACGTGAGTTGTTAGGACTCAAGTTATGCGTTATGCACGGGCAAAATATAACAGCCGGATACATCGTTGAAACTGAAGCTTACCTGGGCGAAACCGATCGCGCTTGCCATACCTTTGGCGGAAGAAAAACGGCACGTACTGAACCTATGTTTCTAAGTGGCGGCCACGTCTACGTTTATTTTATTTACGGACTTTTTCATTGCCTCAATGTTGTAACTGAAAAAGAAAATGTGCCCGAGGCAGTTTTAATTCGGGCTTTACAACCGCTGAATCCAAAAGACGACATTAAACGGTACAGCGGACCAGGAAAATTGTGTCGTGAACTTAAAATAGATAAGTCGTATAATCGACTTACATTTGATTGCCCAAAAATTTGGATCGAAAAAGGCATTACCGTAAAAGCAAATGATATTATTGCATCACCTCGCATCGGCATCGCATCTGCACAAGATGCGGTTTTTTGGCCACTCCGATTTTCAATTAAAAATCATCCATCGATTTCGAAAAAAGTTTAGAATCTGTTTTTGCCCCTTTGTTCCAAAAATATAGGGGTTTTTTCCTCAAATTTCATGAAAATGAATGGCTTCCGATTTTGCATGTGAGTGTTAATGAGTTTCATAAAATTTAAACACAAGAAAGAGGTCTATCATGAGTAAGAAAATTTATTTGACAGCAATTAGTGCCCTATTATTAACAGTTGGCGCGCAGGCCCAGTCGGGTCGGTCTACATTTCCACACCCCAAAAAAGTTATTGCCCGATCACAATACAAACCACACGTTGCCATACTAGTTGGTAATAATACGCCTGAAGGCAGTGGAACTGTTTCACCTGAATTTGGTGTAGATGTCGGTTATCAACCTTACGTACCTTTCGGACTTGGCGTTGAATTAATGCGTACTGAAGTTGACACCGGATCAGGACGCCGTGACCGTAATACTGTACTAACTAAAGGTACATATCATTTCGGTGGCGATATTCCTGTTCTTCGTGATTCATACGTTGGTGCGGGTTTAGGCGTTGCTTTCAACCCTTCAAACACATCAGTACTGGGTGGGCCTTTAGCTGGTTTTGATATTCCAGTAACGACAATAAATAATGACGCAGTTCTTTCATTAGGTGCTCTAGCAAAGTATAACTTTGTTGGAAACAATGAAGTTGATGCAGCCGCATTAAATGCCGTTGTTAAATACTGGTACTAAGTTGTACCTTAAAAAATCTCTAATTGAATCATAACTTGTTAAGCCGGTCTTCTGATTAAGAAGATTGGCTTTTTTTATTTTAATTTTTTTACTAAAAAGGAAACCAATGAAAAAATCAATTTTAAGCTTACTCATTCCCTTGTCTTTAATTTCGGTGATTGCCATCGCTAAAACCGGCCAGCCAGATAAAGACATGAAAAAAGTATTATCTGAACTAATGGCAAAAAACGGTAAACCAATTGAAACTCTATCGGCTGTCGAAGCGCGAACCCAACCTACGCCCGCTGATGCAGTAAAAGAAGTCATGCGAAAAGAACATAACACTAAACAACCTGAACTTGCCGAAGTAAAAGAAATTCAAGTTGATGGTGCCAGTGGAAAAATTCCGGCGCGCTTGTACATTCCAAAAGCAAAGGGCCCACTACCAGTTGTTGTGTATTACCACGGTGGCGGCTTCGTAATCGCAACCAATGATGTTTACGATGCGACGCCAAGATCTTTGGCCGAGCAAACAAAGGCGATTTTTGTTTCAGTTGAATATCGTAAGGGTCCTGAATTTAAATTTCCTGCGGCCCACGACGATGCTTTTGCCGCTTACAAGTGGGTGGTATCAAATGCCGCCAGCTTTGGTGGAGATGCCAAAAAAATCGCAGTGGCCGGAGAAAGTGCTGGCGGAAATTTAGCTTTAAACGTAGCTATTAAGGCCCGCGACGAAGGCGTACAAACGCCAACTCACCAGCTACTAATTTACCCGGTAGCTTCAAACGATATGAATAGTGAATCGTACAAAGAAAACGCCGCGGCGAAGCCTTTGAATAAACCGATGATGGAGTGGTTTATAAAAAATTACACGCGTACTCCAGAAGACGTAAATGATTCTAGATTAAATTTAGTTGCCGCGAATTTAAAAGGGCTACCGCCCGCAACAATTATTGCCGCTGAAATTGATCCGTTACGCACCGAAGGTAAAAACTTAGCTGACAAACTTAAGTCTGCAGGCGTTGAAGTAGAATACAAAAACTACAAAGGCGTTAGTCACGAATTTTTTGGAATGGCTTCCGTCGTTAAAGAAGCGCGTGATGCACAGAAATTTGCGGCTAAAGAATTAAAACATTCATTCAATTAATTTTTAATCCAACCTTGGGCTAAGTCTCTAAAGAAGCTTTGCACAAGGATTGGAGTAAATTGTTTATTCGATTGTAAGTCATACCGCGTGATTACCAAACGCGGTATTTTTTTGTCTGCCGTATCTATATCAATTAAATGAAATGAATTCGGCGCACCCGCCCGAGTTCGCCATGATAGGCAAGTGCCCGCGACGGATATAATACTTTGTCGTTTTACGTTCGGGTATCTTTCGCCTGATAAATTTACGTAGGGGTCATGAATATGACCACCCAGAATCAGGTCAATGCCAGCCTTTGCAAAAACTTGCATGGCTTCATCGCGATTGCGAAGTAAATTTTTTTCATCAACCGTTTTGGGACAATCCATGGGGTGATGAAAGCAAGCAATCCGAACGTCAGTCTCAGCTAAAGGGTCCGCAACAATTTTTTTAATTTGTTTTGCGCTGAGAGCTCCCTGCACATGTCGAAATCGGCTAGTGGAGTTTAAAGTAAAAACATGAACTGATTTTACCGGAATTTCTTTTTCTAATAATCCTTTGAAAACATTTTTGAAATACTTGTAAGGGTAAAATAATCTAGCGAAAATATTAAACAAAGGTATGTCATGGTTACCAGGTACAATGGCCCACGGAAACTCAGCTAATTGTTGAACAAATTTTTCGGCGGCCACAAATTGCTCGCAGCGCGCGCGTTGGGTAATATCACCCGATAGAATAATTAATGATGGCTTGAGATCTTTCATCGAGCTTGTTAAGGCATTCACGACTTCAGGATAATTCGCGCCAAAATGAGGATCCGATAAATGGGCAATTCGAATTTTCATGTTACTCCGGTGGCGCGACTTTCACTAAATTGAGAACCCCCGGCAAAGCCCTAACAACAAGCGGTGTTTTCATCTGAAACATTTCGCCGTCAAGGGCTACGATATGCATTGGTCTTCTGGTTTCAATCAATAAATCATCAACGCAAAAACTAATTAAGCCCTTATCGTTATCAATTGTGCTTGAAATGCCATGAAAGATAACTCGTAACTTTCCCCACGTTTTTAGCGGCTTCATTAGCACCACGGCTAGTAAATCTCGCTTCATGCAGTCTGCCACATCCATTGATAAATCACGCAATTGGAGGGCGTTATTACCAATGAAAATCATTTGCGTTTGCACTTTCTTATGAATTTTTTCAAAGGTCAAAGTCACATTTAAAAGACGGTGGCCTTGTAGCAAACTCATAAAAGTTGAAATAATGGCCACGACTCGATTACGGCCCCAGCGTTTCGTTCGCATTTCGCGATCGCGAATTGATTTAGCATAAAGTCCTAAGCTTGCGTTGATTAAAAAAATTCGACCATTAACCTCGCCTAAACGAACTTTTTGAACTTCACCCAATAGCGCCAAACGAAAGGCTTGTTCGTTGTCGTCAGGTAATTTATGAGTGCGAGCAAAAAAATTAAAAGTACCACACGCTATCACCCCGAAGCGAATCGGGTGGCCTTGTACTTTTTCGGCAACTGACCGAATTGTGCCATCACCGCCAGCCGCAATGATCATTCCATTATCGCTTAATGCCAGTTGAGCGGTTTTTTCGGCCAAAGCGTCTAAGGTCTTTGGGTCATCTATATTGTGATGTACTAATTCAAATCCCAATTCAGTGCAGACTTTTAACGCCATTTCACTTAATGTAGCGCCTACGCCATTTCCAGAGTTTGCGTTGGCGATCAAATGTACTTTTCTCATAATTTTAACCTAGATAAAAAAGTAATGTAGCAAAGTGTTTATGATTGAAAAGAAAAGCGCGCCAAAAATGGCTGGCCACCAACCCTCTACATCAAAGCCGGGCAGAAGAGCGGCCGCTAATTTAATTACAATACCATTAATTACAAATGTAAATAAACCTAAAGTAAGCACATTAATGGGTAAGGTTAAAAAGAATAATATCGGCCAAATTACCGTATTCACTAGACCGATGATTAAGGCCGCAAATACGGCCGACCAAAAACCGTCCACCTTAAATCCTCTAATTACTTTAGATGTAATTAAAACGGCTACCGCTGAAATTAACCAGTAAACGATGTAGTAAAGTACTGAGTGCGTTTGCGGCGTCATCTAAACTCCTTTGAAGAGGCTATAACATTTAAAGTATCTTTTAAAGTATCTTTGCCTTTATTGGGCGCTAGTTCACGTTGCTTATCAAGGTATTTTCTAAAAAGTGATCCTGCGGGTAAATATCGATCTACTAATATTTGCGCAGCCTCCGGCTGCATACTTTGGGCTTCAAGCCACAAGTCTTCATACAAATGTTTAGTGGCGCCAACGGCCAAAGACGGAAACGCACCGTCATCGACCTCACCAAATGCGACGATTAAAAACTTTGAAAATAATTGTTTCATTCCGCGATTATAAAATTTTTCATTATCTTTTCCACGTAGGTCAGTTAATTTTTTTAATTGCTTTGTCGAAAGTGGCGAATCGCTTTCAAGACATTCTAATAAATCACGGGCATTACGGGAAAGTTCCGCCGTTGATTCAAAATTTTGTTGCTCTAAGCAAAGTAAGGCCACAAATAGCTTGCGCGAAAAAAACGTTGCGCGCCCCTGATACCATTTGGAATAAACCACTTGCCGGCTGTCAGATAATCTTTTCATAAGTCCCCATAGTTCTCCAACGCGATTGTCTCCGGTTTCATCCCACTCCCAACGCATTTTTGACCTAGGAAAAAACTCCGACCATAATGAAGCAGGCTCTTTTTGATTGTTAATCGAAAAAACTAGCAAAACGCCGTTGTTATTAATTTTTGTGACAGCCGATTTTTGGTTCATACTTACCAATCTTCCTTATTTGTTATTAAAAAAATTAAGTTGCTCGCCGAGTCGGTGAAAATGCGTGGTTGATAAAGGAATGTAATTTTCACCAAATCCATATTTTTTAGAAAATAAATTAAACATTTGTGCCATTTGATCAGCTCTTGGACCAAAGCCATGCATGCGCGTTTCGAACTCGGGGTCATTTAATTTACCGGCCCGCAAGTCGCGAATAGAATTTAATATTTTGTTTTTGGCACCTGGTCTATTTTTTTCAAGCCATTCGGTAAATAAGTCTGCGACCGAATAGGGTAGGCGTACTGGTACATAACCAGCCGTTTTTGCGCCTGCTTCCGCCGCGGCTTTCAAGATAGCGGGCATTTCATGTTCAGTTAATCCCGGAATAACGGGTGCGATATTAACTCCAACCGGCACTCCGGCTTGAGCTAATTCTTCAATTGCTTGTAGCCGCGCAAGTGGCGCCGAGGTGCGTGGCTCAAGCAGGCGTCCTAACTCGGCGTCTAAAGTCGTAATTGATAACAACGTAAACACTAAATTATCTTTTGCTAAATCTTTTAAAATATCAATGTCTCTTGTAATAAGATGATTTTTTGTAATTAATGTGACCGGATTTCTAAACTCAGCGCAAATTTCCAGACACTGTCGGGTTAACTTGAATTTTCTTTCGGCGGGTTGGTAGCAATCGGTGACGCCGCTAATATTAATCGATTCGGGTTGCCAACGCGGCGACATGAATTTCTCACGCAATAAAGCCGGCGCATTTTCTTTAACAAATATTTTTGATTCAAAATCTAAACCAGCCGATAAACCTAAAAATTCATGCGTCGGACGAGCGTAGCAGTAAATGCAACCATGCTCGCAGCCACGATAAAAATTCATACTAAAGCGAAACGGAAGGTCAGGGCTTTTATTTTCAGTTAATATTGACTTAGACGTATCGCAATAAAATTTTGTTTTAAGAAAGGTTTCATCTTCAGGGTCATGCCAACCATAATTTGATAAATCAATTTCTTGGTACAAAGATTCAAAGCGCCCCGTTGTGTTGCTAATGGCGCCTCGACCAATGGTTTGAATTAAAGTATTTTTTTCTTCAGCCACTAAAGCTCAGCTTCTAAAAATATTTCTAATTTTTCGGCAACGACGTCGCTGCCCAAAGCATTTAGATGCAACCCATCCGGAATAAGCTCACTTAAGTCATAGCGATAGCCCTTACTTAAAACGTAACCATCGTTAATTATTTTTTTAAGTAAATCATCAAACGGCATCATTAAACAACGGTTGCCACTGCGACACCGTGCTTTTATTTCTTTATTAAGCGCAATCCGTGAAGGCTGCCATCCCGGAACTAGCTCGGGCACTTCACCGATGACAAGCGGAATACCATGAGCCTGTGCAGCTTTAATGAGTCGATCTATCTGTTGAATGGCGTCGTTATCAGAGTGCAAGGTTGAGTCCCAAAAAAACAGATCAAGCGCAATTATAATTGAGCGGTCTACTAAATCTTTCTCATTAAAACTCATCATAATTTGTGAACTTTTAGAACCACTACATGAAATCGTTTTTATATTTTCTTTTTTTGAATAATTCAAAGCTAAACGTTTGCCCGGGCTTAAAGCGTTGTAATCGCCGCTGATGCTGGCCCCCATAATAAGAGGTCTTTGTAAAATTAGACTCAGTTTATCATTCTGAGTAAACGGCACTGACTGCAGTGCATTCGCCCATGATAACGTCATACAAATCTCCCTTCGATAAAGCCGTAAAAACCTTAAATTTTTGTATGCAAAAACAGATCTTAATGTGAGGTCTTAATAGGCCCTGGCAAGTTCATTGTTGGAACTCTATTTGATAGGTCATAAAGCCCCACTCAAAGAGACTAATTCATTGCAAGCTTCATTTTAAACGTGGCAAAAAAATTTGAAACTATTTATTGATGGATTTAGCTAACGAAAAAATAGCAAATAACTTAGTTCGTGCTACCGGCGAAGGTCTTTACTGTGAAGCTGGAGACTTTTACATTGATCCGTGTGTTCTAGCCCCTAGAACTGATCCTGGTCCTATGAGAGGATTTGGTTTATTAAGAAAGGGGTTTTTATGGCAAGAAAGCATTATCCGGTCGAAGAAATAATTAAACATCTTCGCACCATCGAAATTGAAACGGGTCGCGGCACCAGCATTGAAGATGCTTGTCGAAAGATCGGTGTAGCCTACCAGAATTATTATCGCTGGAAAAAAGAATACGGCGGTATGCCGGTGGATCAAGTCAAGCGACTCAAAGACATTGAACTTGAAAACCAGCGGTTACGTAGATTAGTCAGTGATTTATCGATTGATAATTTAATTTTGAAAGAAATCAGCTCAAAAAACTTTTAAGCCCTGCTAAGCGCCGTGATGCGATCGACTTTGTCGTGAAAAAATTAAATATCAGCGAACGAAGAGCTTGTAGGGCCATAACCAATCCAGATCAACGCAAAGATATAAAATTATTATTAACTAATGATGAAGTCAAAATTAGAAATCGTGTTATCGAATTAGCTCGAAAATATGGTCGCTACGGCTACAAACGAATTTCGGCATTACTGTGGCAAGAGGGATACATCGTGAATAAAAAGCGAGTAGAAATAATTTGGCGCGAAGAGGAATTAAAAGTTCCTTATCGTCAGCCCAAGAAATCACGGTAATGGTTAAACAATGGATCTTGTGTGCGTTTTAGATCAGAATATAAAAATCATGTGTGGACGTATGATTTTTTTTTGATCAAACCCATGATGGTAGAAAGATAAAAATATTAAACATCGTAAATGAATTTAGCCGTGAATGTTTAGTCTCATTTGTAGCCAGAAAAATTAGATCAATTGATATTATTTTTATTTTAGCGGATTTATTTTTAAAGTACGGCGTACCGAAACATATCCGTTCCGATAATGGTCCAGAATTTTTTGCAAAGCAGTTGATGAAGTGGTTTAAAGCCTTAAGTGTACAGCCTTTATTTATTGATCAAGCAAAGTTACGAAGAAGTTTTAACGGGCGCCCTTGAAAGCGATCGTATGAAAAAAACTTTACGTCGCATTTCTAAAATGAATGTTCACTGGAAGCAACTTTCTTACCCCTCACCCTTATTTTTCCCCTTGTTCTTTTCGATGTCGAACGGTAATCACCTCTCAAATGAATCATTAGAAATGAAGGTCGCCCGCCTTAAAAAATCGTGGCTGAAGCAAGATGAAGCTCGACCTTAACAATGAAGCCGTCGAGCTTTTGCCCGAAAAAGCCTTTTATTGGGCTCAAGAAAATATCTTAGCATTCGCGGATGTACATATTGGCAAGGCCGAAGGTTTACAAAAACTTGGAATACCGATGCCCACTGGTCCACACCTTGAAGATTTAGCCCGTATAGATCGAATGATAAAAAAAACGAGGGCCAAACGAATTTTTATGCTAGGTGATTTTATTCACTCACGGACATCTGACTAAGAATAAAGATAACTTTTTCGAAGTTCGAGGTCATGTTCATCCGGCTATAAGAATTAAAGAGGGTTCTATTCATTCGCGTTTACCCTGCTTTGTTTACGAGAAGAATAGTTTAACTTTGCCCTCGTTTGGAGAGCTAACCGGATGGTTCGATGTGACCAAAAATGTTAAAAATCGTATTTTCGCGGTGGCCGAATCAAGCGTTTTTGAGTTCGCAAAA